>JABHKC010000048.1 GCA_018692315.1 Bacteroidota bacterium
ATCCTACAAAGATAAAAAGAATATACCAACAAAAAAGTCGATTCGAGGACTACGGAGACTTTTTTAAACGCATATGTGGTATGTTAAGCTATTATGATTGCAAAAAGTTAAAATAGAGTTAATATTTATGACTTTTAGAGGCTAAAGAATCGTATTGCTTGGTTTCCAGAAATGTATTCATGTTTTCAATGAATTCTGGAATTTGAGATTTAAAAATATCTACCATTTCTACAATTATATCTTTACTACCATCCGACATACTTTCCAAATATGTAAGATCAACGTAATTATATTTAGCCATTTTTAATAAAATTTAATTATTGAAACGAAAATCGTATTAAATATTTAAGTTTATATACTCTAATTAAATGCAATATTATAAAAATATTTTTATAATATTAATTATTAATAGAAATATAAATTGTTAAAAGAAAATCTTATTTGTTTTTCAAATAGGATTTTATTTTAATCTAAAGAATGAATGACCAAACCACTACGAAGTTTTGGTTCGAACCATGTAGTTTTTGGTGGCATAATGTTTCCTGTATCTGCAATATCAATAAGTTGCTTCATCGAAACCGGATACAAAGCAAATGCTACTGCCATTTCTCCACAATCAACTCTTTCTTTCAATTCTCCCAAACCTCTTATTCCTCCAACAAAATCTATTCTTTTAGATGTTCGTAGATTTTTAATATCTAAAATGTTATCTAAAACTAATTTTGATAATATAGTAACATCTAAAACTCCGATAGGATCATTATCGTCATAGGTGCCGACTTTCGCTGTAAGCGAATACCATTTTCCGTTCAGATACATGCTGAAATTATGAAGTTCATTTGGTTTATATATTTCCGAACCTTTTTCCTTAATATCAAAAACTGAATTGAGTTTTTCAAATAATTCGTTTTCCGTTAAACCATTCAAATCTTTTACAACTCGATTATAATCAATTATTGACAGTTGATTGTCGGGAAAATGAACAGCTAAAAAATAATTATATTCTTCTTCGCCGGTATGATTCGGATTGTTAAGTTTCTTCTCATTTCCAACTAAAGCGGCGGCGGCAGTTCTGTGGTGTCCATCAGCCACATATGTTGAAGGAACTTTTGTAAATAAATCGGTAATTCTCTTTATTATGTTTTTGTCATCTATCGCCCAAAAATGATGTCCAAAACCATCATCGGCAGTGAAATCGTAATCTGTTATATTGTTTTGCGTAAATTTTTCAACAATCTCATCAATTTCTGCAACAGCGGGATAGGTAAAGAAAACGGGCTCAATATTCGCATTATTTATACGAACATGTTTCATTCGGTCTTCTTCCTTATCGTTTCTTGTAAGCTCGTGTTTTTTTATTACATTGTTCAAATAATCTTCAACTGCTGCACAGCCTACAATTCCGTATTGTGTTCTTCCATCCATTGTTTGAGCATAGATATACAAACAATCTTTTTTGTCCTGAACTAAAAATCCTTTCTCTTGAAACTTCGTGAAATTTTCAAAGGCTTTGTTATAGACCGGTTCTGAATGCACATCAATTTTAGACTCAAAGTCAATTTCAGGTTTGATAATATGTAGTAAAGAATGCTCGTTTCCTTTTGCTTCAATTCGTGCTTCTTCTGAGTTTAATACATCGTATGGTCGTGATGCTACTAATTTTGCTAATTCTTTGGGAGGTCGTATTCCTTTAAATGCTTTTAGTATTGCCATTTTATTTAATTTTATTAACTGGTTTTAGTTTAATAGTTTCTAAAGGCTTAGTTAACTTTGAAAGTGGTATCACCGTTTGCGAAGAAATTGATTATTTGATTTGCAGCCGCTAATCCAGCATTTATATTGGCTTCGGCAGTTTGAGCTCCCATTTTTTTTGGTGTGAAGAAAAATTGGTTAGGAAATTTTTCTGCAATCTCGTCTTTACAATCTGGTGCTATATCTGATATGTAACTAAAATCAGTTCTTTCGGCAAGCAACTTCATTAGAGATTCTTCACAAACTACTTCTTTTCTTGCTGTATTAACAATAAAGGCATTTTTTGGCATCATCGACATTAAATCATAGTTTATAGATTTTTTTGTCTTTTCATTTGCCGGAATATTTAATGATACATAATTGCAAGTTTTGTAAAGCTCTTCTACTGAATTTAATGGAATAACATCGTCTTTACTAATATCTTCGTCGCTGATGAATGGATCAAAAGCATAAACTTTCATTCCAAATCCTTTAGCTATTTTTCCTATCAACCGACCGACATTTCCATAGGCATGTATTCCTAATGTTTTATCTTTTAGTTCTGTTCCTGATTTACCATTAAAGCCATTTCTTGCATTAAAGACCATCATTCCGAGAGCAAGTTCAGCAACTGCATTAGAGTTTTGCCCAGGTGTATTCATTGCAACAATATTTTTTTCCGTTGCTGCCTGAAGGTCAATATTGTCGTATCCTGCACCTGCACGAATAATTATTTTTAAGTTTTTCCCAGCTTCGATTACTTCTCTTGTAGCTTTGTCACTTCTAATTATCAAAGCATCGGCATCTTCCACTGCTTTTACAAAATCATCTTGTTTTTCGTATTTTTCGAGAAGTTGAATTTCGTAATCAGATACTTTTTCAAAAACTGATTTTATGCTTGAAACTGCTGCCGCAGCAAATGGTTTAATGGTTGCAATTAAAACTTTTTTCATGTTAATTGATTTTAAAATTAAATTTTCTCTTCGTATTCTCTCATTACATCAACAAGGGCTTGAACGCTGTCAATCGGTAAGGCATTGTAGGTAGAAGCTCTAAATCCACCAACTGATCTATGGCCTTTTATTCCTATCATTCCCATGCTTGTTGCATAATTGAAAAATTCTTTTTCCAAATCTTTGTATTCATCGTTCATCACAAAGCAAATATTCATAATAGAACGGTCTTCTTCGTCTGCAACTGCAGCTTTAAAAAGAGGATTTCTATCTATTTCGTCGTATAACAAATTTGCTTTTTTGAGGTTGTTTGCATGAACAGCTTCAAGTCCGCCTTGTGCTTTCAACCATTTCAATGTTTGAAGAGCAGCAAAAATTGGGACACATGGTGGTGTGTTGAACATAGATTCTTTATCGATATGTGTTCGATAATCTAACATGGTTGGAATTGTTCTATCAACTTTACCCAAGGCAGATTCTTTAACAATAACGAAAGTTACACCAGAAGGAGCAAGATTTTTTTGTGCACCACCATAGATTAATGTGTATTTTGAAACATCCATTGGACGACTAAAAATATCTGAGGACATGTCTGCAATTAATGGAATATTGATGTCCATGTCGTATTTAATCTCCGTTCCGTAAATTGTGTTATTGGTCGTGATATGGAAATAATCTGCATCGGCAGGTATTTCATAATTTTTAGGAATATAGTTGTATGTTGCTTCTTTCGATGATGCAACTTCTACCATTTCGCCAAAGTTTTTTGCTTCTTTCTGAGCTTTCGCTGCCCATGAACCTGTATTTAGATACGCAGCTTTTTTGTTCATTAAATTAAAAGGTATCATCGCAAATTGTGTGCTTGCACCTCCTCCGAGAAATATGACCTTATATCCTTCCGGAATATTTAATAGTTCTTTGAATAATGCTACTGCTTCGTCAACTACCGCTACAAATTCTTTACTGCGGTGTGAAATTTCCATGATGGACAAACCTGTTCCTGCAAAATTTTGCAAAGCTTTGGCTGTTTCATCTATCGTAAACTGTGGCAAAATTGATGGACCAGCGTAAAAATTATGTTTTTTCATAGGATAATTTATTAAATATTAAAAAATTCAAAATTTTCTGCAATATGCAAATTATTTCTTTTATTATAAATGATTTATTAAATGTTTTAACTTTTTTCAAACGGTCATTGAGAAATTATTTTGTACCAAATTACTGAATGTTCTCGCTAAGCGGCAAACCGTATTCTTCAATCATTTTTATATTTAGTTCTTCAAGCGAATCAAGAATTGGATGGTATATTTCTGGAATGACAGGTATATGTACTCCAGTAGCTTTTATTTTTCCTTCGAGCAACATTTTCACTGCTACTGCTGCTGGGAGTGCAACGGTTCTTGCTACAGAAGTATCTGTTTGCAATGTGCCAAAATCGATTAACCGAGATTTTATAACTTCTTTTTTATTGTTTTCATAACTTGCTACAAATGTGTGCTGCATTACTACCATATCTCTCTCTTCTTTGCCAATCATCATTTTATCTATCATCAAATCGGAAGTGATCTCAAAAGCAGAGTTTTCTTCGCATCCTATCAGTTTATCTTCAAATAATCCTAACCACTCTATTGCAATTATTGGATTTGAGTTTATTGAAACTTCTAAGTAATCGGCTACTTTTTGTTTTAAGTTTTGGGAGTTGTCGGTTCCAATCATTTTGGCCATGAATTCAGCATATGTTTTACCATTTAAATTTATTTTATCGTTGTTGAGTAAATTCAAAGCTTTTATTGCATCAATAACTTCGCACCATTTTTGATATCTGAAAGTTCCGCGATAGATTGTTTTTGTTTCTGGAATTCCGTACAAATCTATATATGATAGTGAGTCTCTGTTGGGATATACTTCTAATTCGCCTATTTCAGGGAAGTCAATTTTGATTGGATTTTTGAAAAGGTTTTCAGTATCAACATAAACTTCTTTACCTTTTAACAAATACTTCCCATCATTGTTTCCGGCCATTACTACTCCTTTTGGAGCCCAAGTAAACTTATAATTAAATGGGTTTTTTTCTACTTCTGGAGCTACTAAGGCTCCACAAATTGAGTAGAATTCTTCTATTTGCCCTCCTTTTTCATGAACATTTTCAATTATCCGCATGGCAGACATATGGTCGATTCCCGGATCTACACCTAATTCATTAAGAATTATTACACCGGCTTTTTTTGCTTCGTCGTGAAGTTCTTTCATTTCTTTTTTCACATACGAAGTGGTAACCATATTTTTTTTGTGTTCTATACAAAGTTTAGCCACCATAAGATGAAATCCATAGGGTAGCAAACTTACGGTAATATCATTATCTGCAACTAATTTGCTGAGCGTGGATTCATCGTCTGCTGTCCAGGCTATTGAGGTTCCGTTTTTATGACCTGCTATTAATTTCTCTGCATCGGTTTTGAATTGGGTGGCAACTGTTACTTTTATATCAGAGTTTAATAAATACTGAATGATTGGATTTGCAACCATTCCTGCACCCAAAATGAGGACTTTTTTCATATTGATTTCAACTATTAATTTTTGAACAATTTAAATGGCAAAATTAAAATTATTTCAAATGAAAAAATAAAATATTTGAAATAATTTATTGTGTAAAAAAAATAATAACTTGTTTACTTAGTGGTAATTATGAAACAAACAAAAAGCCTAAAAATAAAAAAAGCTACCTTAAATAAATAGGTAGCTTCAAATTCTTCTTAAAATGATTAGTACTCATCTTCGTTGAAGAAGAAATCATCTTTGCTAGGATAGTCGGGCCAGATATCTTCAATGCTGTCGTAAACATCTCCTTCGTCCTCAATTTCCTGCAAATTTTCTATTACCTCAAGAGGCGCACCGCTTCTAATACCAAAATCAATTAATTCGTCTTTGGTTGCAGGCCATGGTGCATCTTCTAATTTTGAAGCTAATTCAAGTGTCCAATACATAGCTACAATATTTTTTGGTTAATAATTCCTTTTTTAAAAGGCGGCAAATATAAAAATTATAAATTACAAAACAATCTATTGAAAAAAAAAATATAAATTTACTTATATTGCTGAAATACAGTATGATAAAATAATTATTTCTCCCATGTAATTTCTTCAAGCTTAAAATATTTGCTTAATTTTCGAGATAAAACAAATAAAAAGTCTGATAATCGATTAATATACATTGGTATTTGATCTTCAACAGATTCGTTTTGCATAAGTTCTACGATTTTTCTTTCGGCTCTACGACAAATGCTTCTGGCTACATGGCAAATCCCAACAACTGAGTTTCCTCCTGGTAAAATAAACTTTGTCATTGTTGGCAAATTTTTTTCAAAAAGGTCTATTTGTTTTTCTAAATAATCAATATCTTTTTCAGAAACTTTTGGAAGATTTTCCGAAACATCAGGATTGTCGCTTGCAAGATTCGAACCTATTGTAAATAAAATATTCTGTATTTTTTTTAGGTCTTCCTTTATCGAAAATTCAATAGATTGTGAGCCGAGCAAGCCTATATATGAATTTAATTCATCGATTGTTCCATAAGCTTCAAATCTGATATGATTTTTCGGAAGTCTTTTTCCTCCTATCAAAGAAGATGATCCATGGTCTCCTGTTTTTGTATAAATTTTCACCTTATATATAATGTATGTTTTTTTTATTTTTAGTTGATTATTTTTAATTTATAATCTAAAATTGAATGATGAGTGTTGACAATTGGTTGAAATATATTATAAATTATTATTTATGCCAATTAACTACTAAATTAGTCTTTAGTAGTTAACTCTGTTAATTTATCAGAAGCAATCTGTCCATCAATAAGTCTAATGATTCTTTTGGCATATTGAGCAATATCTTCTTCATGAGTAACAATAATTATTGTATTTCCTTTTTCATGAATTTCTTTAAAAAGTTTCATCATTTCTATCGATGTTTTTGAATCTAAATTTCCTGTAGGTTCGTCTGCAAGAATTATTGATGGATGATTGACGAGTGCTCTTGCCATTGCAACTCGCTGGCGCTGACCTCCGGAAAGTTCATTTGGTTTATGTAAAACTCTGTCAGAAAGTCCTACACTTTCTAAAACTTCATTTGCTCTTTCAATTCTTTGTTGTTTCGATTTTCCTGCATAAATAAGAGGTAGCATAACATTTTCTAAAGAATTGTATCGTGGCAAAAGATTAAATGTCTGAAAGACAAATCCAATTTCATTATTTCTTATTTCTGCAAGATTGTCGTCATTCAAATGACTTACATCTGTTCCATTCAGAACATAGTTACCATTTGTTGGAGTATCGAGGCAACCTATAATATTCATCATTGTTGATTTTCCTGAACCAGATGGTCCCATGATAGCAACATATTCACCTTTTTTTATTTCAATAGAAACACCTCTCAGTGCTTTTACTACTTCTGTTCCTACCTTATAATACTTCTTTATTTCCTTAAATGTGATTACAGATTTATTGTCCATTTTCTTGAATTTTTCAGCTAAACTATTACAGTATTTTCTAATCAACAAAAATATTATTATTTTATTGTAATGATTTAATCATTGCAAAAAAGTTTAGTATTTTAAGAAATTTCTACAAATTGAACGGACTTTTAAAAATACCTCAAGAAATGTGAAAATGTCGGGATGACTGTATTAAACTCATTTTCAATACTATTATTGATAATTTATTAATATGCAATATTTATATGACAAATGATTTTTCATATTTAATATTAAAATTTTACGATTTAAATCTTTCAGTTTTGAATAGAATTTTTCACTTTTTTGCCTTCGAAACTTTGTGTTTTAAGAAGATATTACAAATTTGTAAAAAAAAAGATATTAACAATATGTTTTATACGTCTAAATATCAGGTATATAATTAAGACTTATCATTAATGAAATTTTATTTATATTATTCTTGTTTTTAAAAAATATAATCTATCTTTGCAAGCCAAATTTGGAAAAAAGTTTTTAATTAATATTGTATTATGCCTACTATTCAACAATTAGTTAGAAAAGGAAGGAAAGAGATTATCGTAAAAAATAAGTCAAGAGCTTTAGATGCTTGTCCTCAACGAAGAGGTGTTTGTCTGAGAGTTTATACAACCACACCCAAAAAACCTAATTCTGCAATGCGAAAAGTTGCTAGAGTAAGATTAACAAATGGAAATGAAGTGAATGCTTATATTCCAGGTGAAGGTCATAATCTTCAGGAACACTCAATAGTATTAATCAGAGGTGGAAGAGTAAAAGACCTTCCTGGAGTTCGGTACCATATAATAAGAGGTGCACTTGATACTACCGGAGTTGAAGGAAGAACTCAAAGGCGTTCGAAGTACGGAACAAAAAGACCAAAGGTTAAAAAATAAGAATCATTGAAATTATTATAATATGAGAAAGTCAAAACCAAAAAAGGCACGAAGGCTACCAGATCCTAAATTCAATGATCTTCTAGTAGCAAGATTTGTGAATGATTTAATGGTAGATGGAAAGAAAAGTATTTCATTGAAAATATTCTATGATGCTCTTGATATTGTAGATAAAAAGATGGAAAAAAACGAGATGTCGCCTATAGATATTTGGAAGAAATCTTTAGAAAACATTACTCCGGCTGTTGAAGTAAAAAGCCGACGAGTTGGTGGTGCAACGTTTCAAGTTCCAATGGAAATCAGACCAGATAGAAAAGTTTCTATAAGCATCAAAAACATGATTATGTATGCCAGAAAAAGGAGCGGAAGATCAATGGGTGAAAAATTGGCTAACGAAATCATTTCTGCATACAACGAAGAGGGTGGTGCTTTTAAGAAGAAAGAAGATACACACAGAATGGCAGAAGCAAACAAAGCTTTCGCACATTTCAGGTTTTAATCTGTTTCTATTTTAAAATGAATATTGACCTGAAACATAATAGAAACATTGGCATTGCTGCTCACATTGATGCTGGTAAAACAACAACTACCGAAAGGATTTTGTTTTATACCGGTTTGACTCATCGAATTGGTGAGGTAGATGACGGAGCTGCAACAATGGATTGGATGATTCAGGAACAAGAAAGAGGAATTACGATTACCTCAGCTGCAATTACAACATATTGGCACTATCTTAAACAAAAACACAAAATTAACATCATTGATACTCCCGGACATGTCGATTTTACTGTTGAAGTTGAAAGATCTTTGAGAGTCTTGGACGGAGCTATTGCTATTTTTTGTGCAGTAGGTGGTGTCGAACCACAGTCTGAAACAATTTGGCGACAAGCAAATAAGTATAATGTACCAAGAATTGCATTTGTTAATAAAATGGATCGCTCAGGTGCCGATTTTATTGGTGTTGTCAGTCAAATAGAAAAAAAATTATCTGCAAAAGCAATTCCACTGCAAATACCGATTGGAGCTGAAGAAGATTTCATTGGTGTAATTGATTTAATTGAAAACAAAGCAATAGTTTGGGATAGTGAAGATACTTCAGGTCTCAAATTTGAATATGAAGAAATACCAGAAGAATATAAAGCCGAAGCTTTAGAATGGAGAACAAAACTGGTAGAAGGTGTTGCAGAACATAGAGACTATTTGCTCGAAAAATATCTTGATAATCCCAATTCAATCACCAAAGAAGAAATGATTGAAGTAATTAGGGAAGCAACTGTAGATTTAACAATTGTACCGGTTTTATGTGGTTCTGCTGCAAAAAATATTGGTATCCAACCTTTAATTGATAGCATAGTTTGTTTTTTGCCAAATCCTTTAGATAGAGGTGCAACAATTGGAATAAATCCCAGAACAAATTCTGAAGTTTTCCTAAAACCTGAAGAAGAAGAACAACTATCAGGTTTAGTTTTTAAAATTGCCACAGACCCATACTTTGGAAAATTAGCATTCCTTCGAGTTTATTCAGGAAATTTAAATGCAGGAAGTGTTATTTATAATACCAGAACAAAAAGACGTGAGAGAGTTTCTCGAATATTTCAAATGCACGCAAACAAACAAAATTCTATTAATAAGATAAGTGCTGGAGATATTGGAGCAATTGTTGGATTAAAGAATATACGAACCGGAGACACGCTAAGCAACGATAAATTCCCGCTACTATTAGAATCAATTACTTTTCCTCAACCAGTTCTTGGAGTTGCAATTGAAGCAAAAACACAAGACGATGTAGAAAAACTTTCGATGGCTCTCAGCAAACTATCTGAAGAAGATCCAACTTTTCAAGTGAGTACAGATCCTGATTCTGGCCAGACAATAATTAGCGGCATGGGCGAGCTTCATCTCGAAATTATAATTGACAGAATGCAACGCGAATATAATATCGAATGTAGTCAAGGGATTCCACAAGTTGCATATAGAGAGGCAATTACCTCTAATCATAAATTACGAAAAGTATATAAAAAGCAATCAGGCGGAAAAGGTAAATTTGCCGATTTTACATTTGAAATGTCTCCATGTAAAAATGGAGAAATAGGCTTAGAGTTTATTGATAAAACCAAAGGGAACATAATTCCAAAAGACTTTGTGTCAGCAATTGAAAAAGGCTTTAAAGAATCAATGTCGAACGGACCAATAGGAGGATTTCCTATAAATAGCGTAAAGATTGAATTAATTGATGGTGCATATCACGATGTAGATTCAGATGCCCTCTCTTTCGAAATTGCTGCCAAAATTTCATTTAAAGAAGCATTTGCAAGAGCAAATCCTGTGTTGTTAGAACCCATAATGAGTGCAGAAGTTAGTACACCGGAGATTTGTCTCGGAGATATTATTGCTGATTTTAATAAACGTCGAGGAAAAATCGAAGGAATGGAAGATAAAAAGGACTTTAAAACTATAAAAGCTAAAGTTCCTTTGTCAAAGACTTTTGGATATGTAACTGATCTAAGAACATTAACCTCAGGGCGAGGAAACTCAAGCATGGAATTTTCGCATTTCGAAAAAGTACCCGATGCTATTGAGAAAGATTTGATAAATAAGATAAAAGGAATATATAATTACGAATAATTAATTAATATAAAATGAGTCAGAAGATTAGAATAAAATTAAAATCTTACGATCATAACTTGGTAGATAAATCTGCTGAGAAGATTGTTAAAACTGTAAAAACAACGGGTGCGGTCATTAGCGGCCCAATTCCATTGCCAACTCACAAAAGAATTTTTACTGTTTTGCGCTCACCGTTTGTAAACAAAAAATCAAGAGAACAATTTCAATTATCTTCATATAAGAGATTATTAGATATTTACAGTTCTACTGCAAAAACTATTGATGCTCTTATGAAATTGGAATTACCAAGCGGAGTTGAAGTAGAAATAAAAGTATAATAATAATTGGCAACAATTAAAAAAGTATCAATTAAAATTAAATAATAAAAAATGCCAGGATTAATAGGAAAAAAAATCGGAATGACTTCGATTTTCAGTGCCGAGGGTAAAAATATACCATGCACTGTTATAGAGGCTGGTCCTTGTTTTGTTACACAAATCAAGACTAAAGCCAAAGATGGTTACGATGCAGTCCAGATAGCATTTGGTGAAAAAAAACCGAAACATAGCAATAAAGCTATGATTGGTCATTTCAATAAAGCAAATACAGGACCTAAGAGTAAACTTCACGAATTTAGAGGAGTTTTTGATCATCTTAAATTGGGTGATGTTTTGAAATTAGAAGAAGTTTTGAAACATGACCGCTGGATAGATGTTACAGGAATTTCTAAAGGAAAAGGATTTCAGGGAGTTGTAAAAAGATATAATTTTAAAGGAGTAGGAGATGCTACGCACGGACAACACAATCGCTTAAGAGCACCAGGTTCTTTGGGTGCTTCTTCATATCCTTCAAGAGTTTTCAAAGGCATGAGAATGGGTGGTAGAATGGGTGGAGATCAAGTGATGATGATTAATCTTAGCATCGTTGAAAAAATGCCTGAGAAAAATTTGTTAGTTGTAAAAGGCTCTGTCCCAGGTCCAAATGGTTCATTTTTAATTATCAATAAGTAATGGAAACAGCAATATATAACATAGCAGGCGAAGATACCGGAAAAAAGATAGAGTTAAACGAATCTATTTTTGGTATTGAACCAAACGACCATGCCATTTATTTGGATGTGAAACAATACATGGCAAATAATCGTCAAGGTACACATAAATCGAAAGAACGAGCTGAAATAATTGGTAGTACCAGAAAAATAAAGCGACAAAAAGGAACAGGAACAGCCAGAGCTGGTAGTATCAAGTCGCCCCTTTTTCGTGGAGGTGGACGAGCATTCGGTCCTCGACCAAGAAATTATTATTTCAAACTGAATAAAAAAGTTAAACAGCTTGCAAGAAAATCTGCATTAAGCTATAAAGCTAAAAACGAGGGACTTATCATATTGGAAAACTTTAGTTTTGAGAAACCATCAACTAAAGAATTTGTAAATTTTGAAACAAATTTAAAAATAAATGACAAAAAATGTCTTTTAGTGTTATCCGAACAAAATAAAAACATATATTTGTCCTCCAGAAATTTAAAGGGCTCAAAAGTCGTAATGATTTCTGAACTAACAACATATGATATATTGGATGCTTCAGTTTTATTAGTTGTTGATAGTGCAATTGACGTTTTGGAGAGTTTTTTTAAGAAATAAGAAAGAAAATGGATATTATTATAAAGCCAGTAATTAGCGAAAAGATGACCACTTTGGGTGAAAAACTCAACAGATATGGTTTCATAGTTGATAAAAAAGCCAATAAAATTCAAATTAAAAAGGCTGTTGAAGATATGTATGGTGTGTCAGTAGAAGCTGTCAATACCATGATATACGGTGGAAAACCAAAATCAAGATTTACCAAAACCGGTGTAATCTCCGGAAAAACAAAAGCATACAAAAAAGCCATTGTAACTTTACTTGAAGGCGATAACATTGATTTTTATAGTAGTATTTAAGTGAAAAAATTGATTGATGCATAATTTAGCAAAAATCTTAAAATATTAAAAATGGGTTTACGAAAACTAAAACCAACAACACCAGGTCAAAGACATAAAATTGTAGGGACTTTTGATGAAATCACAGCATCGAAACCCGAAAAGTCTCTTATTGCGCCAATAAAAAAGAGCGGTGGAAGAAACAATGAAGGTAAAATGACTATGAGATATCTTGGTGGAGGCCATAAAAAAAGATATCGACTAATCGACTTTCTTAGAGAAAAAGAAGGAATAGCCAAAGTGAAAACAATAGAATATGATCCTAACAGAACAGCTAGAATTGCTTTAGTCGTTTATGGCGATGGAGAAAAAAGATATATTGTTGCTCCCAATGGATTACAAATTGACCAAGAAATAGTTTCCGGGAAAGGAGTTGCTCCTGAGGTTGGAAATTGCCTATTATTATCAGAAATTCCACTCGGAACAATTATTCACAACATTGAGCTTTATCCCAGTCAAGGTGCTGTTATTGCTCGTAGTGCTGGATCATATGCACAATTAATTTCTCGTGAAGGAAAATATGCTTTAATAAAAATGCCTTCCGGCGAAATTCGTAAAATTCTTATCACTTGTAAAGCCACAATTGGAGCTGTTTCTAATGCCGATCATCAATTAGAAAGGTCTGGAAAAGCTGGTAGATCTAGATGGTTAGGTAGAAGACCACGTGTGAGAGGAGTTGTAATGAATCCTGTAGATCACCCAATGGGTGGTGGAGAAGGTAGAGCATCAGGAGGATTGCCACGTTCAAGAAATGGTATCCCTGCAAAAGGTTTCAAAACTCGTGAAAAAAAGAAAGCTTCGAACAAATATATAATTGAGCGAAGAAAGAAATAGTATAAGTTGAAAAGATTAAATACTGACAAAAAATAATTAATATGAGCCGTTCATTAAAAAAAGGTCCATTCATTGATTTCAAATTAGAAAGAAAAATTGTTGCTCTAAATGAGACAAGCAAAAAAACTGTTGTTAAAACATGGGCAAGAAGTTCAATGATTTCTCCAGACTTTGTAGGGCATACTATAGCCGTTCATAATGGCAATAAATTTATTCCTGTTTATGTAACAGAAAATATGGTAGGACACAAATTAGGTGAATTTTCGCCTACAAGAACATATAGAGGACATACCAGTAAGAAAAAATAATAATTCGATAAAAGAAAACTGTAAAAATGGGTGCAAGAAAAAGACTCTCAGCAGAAATGCGTAACGAAGAAAAGGAAAAGTTGTTTTTCGCAAGTTTGCGAAATTGCCCTACTTCACCTCGTAAGATGCGATTAGTTGCCGATATGATTAGAGGACTTGAAGTAAATAAAGCTTTAGATATATTAAAATTTAGCTCTAAAGAAGCCTCAAAAAAAGTTGAAAAACTTTTATTATCAGCAATTTCAAACTGGCAAACAAAAAACGAAACAGAAAAAATTGAAGATCACGATTTATTTGTAAGTGAAGTATTTGTTGATTCAGCTCGAATGTTGAAAAGAATTCAACCAGCTCCACAAGGACGTGCTCATAGGATTAGAAAAAGATCTAACCATGTAACAATTTTTATAGATAGTAAAGTAACTAATGAAATTGAAAATTAAAAGAAATTAAATGGGACAAAAAGTTAATCCGATAAGTAATAGACTTGGAATCATCAAGGGATGGGATTCTAATTGGTTTGGCGGAAAAAACTATGCCGATAAATTATTCGAAGACGACAAAATTCGAAAATATTTAATGGCTCGTTTAGCAAAAGCAAGTATCTCAAGGATTATTATTGAACGAACATTAAAATTAGTTACTGTTACAGTCAATACGGCACGACCTGGAATTATTATTGGTAAAGGCGGACAAGAAGTAGATAAGCTGAAGGAAGAGTTAAAAAAAATTACCAAGAAGGAAGTACAAATAAATATATATGAAATAAAAAGACCTGAATTTGATGCAATAATTGTTGCGAATAATATTGCAAGACAAATTGAAGGAAAAATTGCATATAGAAGAGCAATAAAAATGGCAATTGCATCAACTATGCGAATTGGAGCAGAAGGAATAAAAGTTTTAATCTCAGGGCGATTGAATGGAGCAGAGATGGCACGTTCCGAGATGTATAAAGAAGGAAGAACTCCCCTACATACACTTCGAGCCGATATTGATTATGCTTTAGCAGAAGCACACACAAAAGTTGGATTAGTAGGAGTGAAAGTATGGATTTGCAAAGGTGAAATTTTTGGCAAACGAGATCTGTCGCCAAACATTGGCGTAACCGAACAAAAGAAAAAAGCACCTTCTTTTAAGAAAAGAAGATAAGCTTAAGGTATGCAATAATTACGATTTTAAATGTAATTTTTAGAAAGAAATGTTACAACCAAGAAAAACAAAGTTTAGAAAGCAGCAAAAAGGCAGAATGAAAGGAAACGCCAATCGGGGCAATCAATTAGCTTTCGGCTCATTCGGAATCAAAGCATTAGAGCAAACATGGATAACCGGAAGACAAATCGAAGCTGCTCGACAAGCTGTTACACGTCATATGAAACGTGAAGGACAAATTTGGATTAGAATTTTTCCGGATAAACCAATAACAAAAAAACCTGCTGAGGTTAGAATGGGAAAAGGTAAAGGAGCACCAGAACTTTTTGTTGCAAGAGTATCTCCCGGACGGATATTGTTTGAAGCAGAAGGAGTCCCTTTTGACATTGCAAAAGAAGCACTTCGACTGGCTGCACAAAAACTGCCCATAACAACCAAGTTTGTAGTAAGAAACGATTACGTAGAAAATTCAATATAATAAGCAATGAAAAATTCTGAAATTAGAGAATTAACAACAAAAGAGGTAATTGAACGAATAGATGAAGAAAAAAGCATCCTATCTCGTCAGAAATTGAACCACGCTGTTTCACCTTTAGATAATCCGATGAAAATAAAGGAAACAAGGAAAAACATTGCCAAACTGAAAACCGAATTACAAAAAAGAACTTTATCCGAAACTAACAAGTAAATTTAATTAAAATGGAAAAGAGAAATTTGAGAAAAGAATTTGTTGGTGTTGTTGTTAGCAACAAAATGGATAAATCTATTGTAATTGCAGTAAATAGAAAAATGAAACATCCCATCTATGGGAAGTACATAAAAAAGACAACAAAATTAGTTGCTCACGACGAAAAAAATGATTGCAATATTGGAGACACTGTGAAAATTATGGAAACACGTCCGTTGAGTAAAAATAAATGTTGGAGATTAGTAGAAATTGTTGAAAGAGTTAAATAATTATGATACAACAAGAAAGTCGATTATCGGTAGCCGACAATAGCGGTGCGAAAGAGGTTCTTTGCATAAATGTTCTTGGAGGAACCGGCAAAAAGTATGCTTCAATCGGAGATAAAATTGTAGTAACTGTAAAAGGTGCTATGCCCGGTGGCGAAGTGAAAAAGGGAATGGTTACAAGAGCTGTCGTTGTTAGAACCAAAAAAGAAGTAAGAAGACCAGATGGTTCGTACATTAGATTTGATGATAATGCTTGCGTATTGCTAAATCAGGCTGACGAAATTAGAGGAACTCGTATATTCGGCCCCGTAGCTCGCGAACTTAGAGACAAACAATATATGAAAATTATTTCATTAGCTCCTGAGGTATTATAATCTGAAAATATTTTGAAAATGCGAAAGAAACTACACATAAAAAAAGGAGATACTGTTATAGTTATTAGTGGTGAAGCTAAAGGACAAAAAGGAAAAGTACTTGAAGTAATAGCTAAAACCAATAAAGCTATTGTAGAACAAGTAAATTTGGTTTCGAGACATACAAAACCAAATGCAGAAAGTCCTAATGGTGGAATAATTAAAAAAGAAGCACCAATACATGTTTCAAATATTCTACTTGTTGATCCATCAACAGGCGAACCAACAAGAATTGGAAGAAGAATTAGTCCAAAAACAAATAAATTAGTTCGATACGCCAAAAAATCAGGAGAGGAGATAAAATAATGAAATATATACCAAACCTAAAGAAAAAGTATGACGAAGAAATAATTCCTTCATTGAAAAAGGAATTTGGTTATACATCAGTTATGCAAGTACCTAAATTAGAAAAAATTGTTCTTAATCAAGGTATTGGTAAAGCTGTCGCAGACAAAAAACTGTTAGATAATGCTACAAAAGAATTATCAGAAATATCAGGACAAAAAGCCGTTCAAACGGTTTCGAAAAGAGATATTTCAAATTTCAAACTAAGACGAAAAATGCCAATCGGAGCAAAAGTTACTCTTAGAAAAGAAAAAATGTATGAATTTCTTGACAGACTTATTTCTGCCTCCCTTCCACGAATTCGCGATTTTAGAGGTATAAATTTTAAATTCGACGGAAAAGGAAACTATTCATTAGGAATAAAAGAGCAAATAATCTTTCCTGAAATTGAAATTGACAAAATAAACAACATATTAGGTTTAGATATTACGTTTGTAACCACTGCAAGTACCGACGAAGAAGCCTACGCATTGTTAAAAGAATTTGGATTACCATTCAAAAATATTAAAAAGTAATAGAAATGGCAAAAGAATCAATGAAAGCACGCGAAGTAAAGCGTAAAAAATTAGTTGAAAAATATGCTGCAAAAAGAGCAAAATTGAAAGCTGAAGGAGATTATATTGGTTTAAGTAAACTTCCAAAAAACTCTTCTGCAATCAGAATGCACAACCGCTGCACACTTACCGGACGACCAAAAGGATATATGCGACAATTTGGATTGAGCCGTATTACTTTTAGAGAAATGGCTTCAGCCGGACTAATCCCGGGAATAAAAAAAGCTAGTTGGTAATATTCAATTTTTTAAGAAAACATAAATAAAACTTAATATAAAATGACCGACCCTATTTCAGATTTTCTGACTCGAATCAGAAATGCCATGATGGCAAAGCACAAGGTTGTCGATATTCCTTCAGCAAATATTAAAAAGGAAATTACAAAAATTTTGTACGAGAAAGGATATATTAGTAGCTATAAATTTGAGGACAATGAAGTTCAGGGAACTATAAAAATTGCTCTTAAATACGATCAAAAAACAAAAACTCCTGCTATAAAAAAACTTACAAGAATTAGTAAACCAGGTTTGAGAAAATATGTTGGAGTTGATTCAATTCCGAGAGTACTAAACGGACTTGGGATTGCTATTTTATCTACTTCGCACGGAGTCATTTCAGACAAAGAGGCAAAAGCCAAAAAAGTTGGTGGCGAAGTATTATGTTATGTATATTAATAATAGAAGAATATAGAAATGTCAAGAATAGGGAAATTACCAATAAATATACCCGAAAAGGTTGTTGTTAAAATTGATAAGAACAATCTTGTTACAATAAAGGGACCTATCGGAGAACTTTCTCAGGAAGTAAATCCGAAAATGAAGATAGAAATTGAAGACAATATCTTAACAATTATCAGACCTTCAGACGAAAAAGAAGATAAGGCATTACATGGTTTGTATCGTGCTCTTATTAATAATATGATTATTGGAGTCTCAAAAGGTTACGAATTGAAACAAGAAATAGTTGGAGTTGGATACAGAGCCGAATTTAAAAATGGAATTTTAGATTTAACGCTTGGATACTCACATCATATTTATTTCCAATTGCCAAAAGAGATTCAATGTGAAGCAACCACCGAAAGACGAAGCAATACGATCATCACCTTAAAAAGTCATGATAAGCAATTAATTGGTCATGTTGCTGCGAAAATCAGGTCGTTCAGAAAACCCGAACCATACAAAGGAAAAGGAATTAAGTTTGTTGGAGAAGAATTAAGAAAGAAAGCTGGTAAGGCTGCTAAAGTTTAATATTAGATTGAAAAATAAAGATGGCTTTAAATAAATTAGAAAGTAGAAAGAGAATAAAAATGAGAATCAGAAAAGTAGTTTCTGGTACTCAGGAAAAACCACGGATGTCTGTATTCAGAAGCAATAAGCAAATTTCTGTTCAAATTATTAATGATATCGATGGCAAAACAGTATTATCGGCATCATCATTGAATAAAACAATTGCAACACAAGAAGGAGTCAATAAAATTGCACAAGCTTCACTTGTCGGAAAACTTATTGCTGAAAAAGCTATAAACGCTGGAATTGCGACAGTAGTTTTTGACAGAAATGGCTATTTGTATCATGGGAGAGTAAAGAAATTGGCAGAAGCAGCAAGAAAAGCCGGACTTAAAATATAATTATCATGGAAGAAAAGAGAATAAGAACTAGTGATATAGATTTAATCGACAGATTAGTACACATTAATAGAGTTACAAAAGTTACTAAAGGTGGTAGGACTTTTAGCTTTGCAGCAGTGGTTGTTGTTGGAAACGAAAACGGAATTGTTGGCTGGGGAAAAGGAAAAGCAAGCGAGGTAACAACAGCAATTGCAAAAGGAGTTGAATCTGCCAAGAAAAATCTTGTTACAATACCTGTATTGAAAGGAACAATTCCTCACGAGCAGTATTCAAGTTTTGGAGGAGCTAAAGTTTTTATTAAACCTGCTTCAAACGGAACCGGAGTAAAAGCTGGTGGTGCAATGCGCGCAGTATTAGAGAGTGTTGGTATAAAAGACGTTTTGGCAAAATCTAAGGGCTCTTCAAATCCTCATAATTTGGTGAAAGCTACCTTAAAAGCACTTTTAGAACTTAGAGATGCACATACGGTAGCACAAACAAGGGGTATTACCTTAGATCAAGTATTTAATGGTTAATATTTTATAACAATTTTATTTTTGATACAGACAAACAATTATTAGAATGGCAAAATTAAAAATAACACAAAAAAAGAGTAGGATTGGTAGTACTCTCAGGCAGAAAAGAACACTCGATGCTCTTGGCTTAAGAAAAACCAATTCTGTTGTTGAAAAAGAGATAACTCCTCAAATTGAAGGAATGGTCAACAAAGTGAGACATCTTGTTGAAATTGAAGAAATTTAAAAATAATTAATTGTTATATAGAAATGGATTTAAGCAATCTAAAACCAGCAAAAGGTTCAGTTAAAAAAGGCAAACGAATTGGTAGAGGTCAAGGTTCAGGACGAGGCGGAACCTCAACTAGAGGACACAAAGGAGCCAAATCAAGATCAGGTTATTCCAAAAAAATTGGTTTTGAAGGTGGACAAATGCCATTGCAAAGACGAGTACCAAAATTTGGATTCAAAAATATAAATAGAAAAGAATTTAAAGGTATTAATATTGAAGCAATTCAAAAATTAGTTGATAAAGATGGCATTACTGTTTTTACAGATAAAGTTTTAGTTGATGCCGGTTTAGCCTCGAAAAATGATTTGATTAAGATATTAGGTGATGGCGAACTAAAGTCGAAAATAGAAATTAGTGCACATGCATTCTCAAAATCCGCACTTGCAGCTATTGAAAAATTAGAAGGAACAGCAATAAAACTTTAGATGAATGAAAGATTTTATAGAAACTATAAAAAACATTTTTAAGATTGAAGATCTTAGGGCTAGAATAATTACTACCTTAGGATTTATTCTTATCTACAGATTGGGTTCGTTTATTGTGATACCTGGAGTTGATCCATCTAAATTAGCAAGCCTACAAAATCAAACTGCCGACGGACTACTTGGACTATTAAATATGTTTTCTGGTGGAGCGTTTGGAAATGCTTCTATTTTTGCATTAGGAATTATGCCTTATATTTCTGCTTCCATTGTGATTCAGTTGTTAGGAATGGCAGTTCCATATTTTCAACGATTGCAGCGCGAAGGCGAAAGCGGAAGAAAGAAAATTAATCAAATAACAAGATATTTGACCGTTCTTATAACTGGTTTTCAAGCACCTACTTATATTGCAAACCTCAAGAGTCAATTACCTCCTGAAGCATTTACAATTTCAAGTACCTTTTTCTGGGTTACAGCAATTGTGATTCTTATAGCAGGTACTATGTTCATTATGTGGCTAGGCGAGAAAATTACTGATAAAGGGATTGGAAATGGAATTTCACTTATCATTATGATTGGTATTATTGCAAGATTACCATTTGCAATATTTGCAGAATTTGGTTCAAGACTCGAACAATCTGGCGGTGGATTAATTATGTTCCTTCTGGAAATAATTATTTTATTCTTCATTTTTATGGCAACAATTCTGCTCGTTCAGGGGACAAGAAGGATTCCTGTTCAGTATGCAAAAAGAATTGTTGGAAACAAGCAATATGGCGGTGTTCGTCAATACATTCCTTTGAAAGTTAATGCTGCTGGAGTTATGCCTATTATTTTTGCACAAGCAATAATGTTTGTTCCAATGGCAATTGCCGGTTATGGAGGAGAATCAATGTCAGGATTTGCTGCTGCTTTTTCCGATTATACTGGATTCTGGTATAATTTCACTTTTGCATTAATGATTATTGCATTTACATATTTTTATACTGCAATTACCATTAATCCAACCCAAATGGCTGAAGACATGAAGCGAAACGGAGGATTCATTCCTGGAGTAAAACCAGGTCGAAAAACCGTTGAATTTCTTGATACTATTATGTCAAGAATAACATTGCCAGGTTCAGTATTTTTAGCAATTATTGCCATTTTACCTCCAATTGCTATGATTGCAGGAGTAAACAATCAGTTTGCTCAATTTTTTGGAGGAACATCATTATTGATTTTAATAGGAGTTGTACTTGATACATTACAACAAATTGAAAGTCATTTGTTAATGCGTCATTACGATGGATTAATGAAATCTGGTAGGATTAAGGGAAGAGGCGGAAGAGCATCTGCAATGTAGTCCTTTTTTTAAGCGTTCTTTGATGATATATTTGAAAACCGATGATGAAATTGAATTACTTAGAATTAGTAATTTATTAGTTTCTGAAACTCATGCTCAAATTGCTCCTCTGATTAAACCTGGAGTTAAAACAATCGAATTAGATCGAATTGCTGAAGAGTATATTCGAGACAATAATGGAATTCCTGGATTTCTTAATTATAAGGGTTTCCCTAACACTTTGTGCACTTCGGTGAACGAGCAGGTTGTTCACGGAATTCCTTCTGATTATGAATTAAAAGATGGAGATATAATTTCGATAGATTGTGGAGTAATAAAAAATGGTTTTTATGGAGATTCGGCTTATACATTTGCTGTTGGTGAGATTAAAGAGGAAGTGAAGAAGCTTTTGGAAATTACTAAAGAATCACTATTAAAAGCCATAGAAGTTTCTGTTTCAGGTAATAGAATGGGTGATATTGGATTTGCAATACAAAACTATGTTCAAAGCTTTGGTTATAGCGTAGTACGCGAACTTACCGGACACGGAATTGGAAAAAATCTGCATGAAGACCCTGTTGTACCAAATTATGGTAAACGTGGGAGAGGATCGAAACTTAAGAATGGAATGGTGATTGCTATTGAACCTATGATAAACTTAGGAAAAAAAGAAGTGAAACAAGAAAAAGATGGATGGACTATTCGAACTGCGGATATGCAACCATCGGCACACTACGAACATTCAATTGCAATTAGAAATGGAAAAGCAGATATATTATCAAATTTTGCGTTAATTGAAGATGTTTTAAAAAATAAATAAATATAAATTGTATGGCAAAACAGCCCTCAATAGAACAAGATGGTACTATTATTGAAACTTTATCGAACGCAAGGTTTCGTGTCGAACTCGAAAATGGATATGTAATTTTGGCACATATCTCTGGAAAAATGAGAATGCATTACATAAAAATCCTTAAAGGAGATAAGGTTAAGATTGAAATGTCGCCATATGATTTAACTAAAGGACGAATTATTTTCAGGTATAAAAATTAGAATTAACAAAATATAATTATGAAAGTTAGAGCATCTGTAAAAAAGCGTAGTGCTGATTGTAAGATAGTAAAAAGAAAAGGAAGACTTTATGTAATTAACAAAAAGAATCCTCGCTTTAAACAAAGACAAGGATAATTTTTAGAAATATTACATTTGAAATTGAATAGAATTTAAACTTAAAATAAAAAAGTAAATTATGGCTAGAATAGTTGGAGTTGATATTCCGAACAATAAAAGAGGTGAAGTTGGATTGACCTATATATTTGGAATTGGACGAAGTTCTGCTAAATCTATTTTACAGAAAGCTGAAATTGATATAAACGTCAGAGTAAAAGATTGGGATGATAATCAATTAAATACTATCAGATCAATTATTAATGATGATTATA
This sequence comes from Bacteroidota bacterium, assembly GCA_018692315.1. NCBI lineage: Bacteria > Pseudomonadati > Bacteroidota > Bacteroidota bacterium. The sequence goes on from JABHKC010000048.1 coordinate 22,820, forward strand.
AAATTGAAGGAGAGCTTAGGTCAGAAAATCAATTAAATATTAAACGATTGATGGACATAGCAAGCTATCGTGGCATTAGGCACAGAACCGGAATGCCGGTACGTGGACAGAAAACAAAAAATAATGCACGTACCCGAAAAGGAAAAAGAAAAACTGTAGCAAATAAGAAAAAAGCAACTAAAGGTTAATAAATAGTAATTATGGCAAAGAAAAGAACTGTATCTGCTAAGAAAAGAGTTGTTAAAATTGAGCCTGTTGGTCAAGCTCACATTAAAGCCTCCTTTAACAACATTATCATTTCTCTGACAAATAATCAAGGACAAGTAATATCTTGGGCTTCAGCAGGAAAGATGGGTTTTCGCGGATCAAAGAAAAATACTCCTTATGCTGCTCAAATAGCCGCCGCTAATTGTGCTAAAACAGCTTACGATCTAGGATTAAGAAAAGTAAAAGTTTATGTAAAAGGACCTGGGGCAGGCAGAGAATCAGCAATGCGATCGATTCATAGTACCGGTATTGAAGTTACTGAAATTGTTGATGTTACTCCATTACCTCACAATGGCTGTCGTCCACCAAACAGACGAAGAGTATAATTAAACAATTCGTTTTAAGTATTTTAAATATTAATTTATAATTGAAAAATAAAGATGGCAAAATATATTGGACCAAAAACTAAAATAGCAAGAATATTTGGAGAACCAATTTTTGGACCCGACAAGGCATTAGAAAAGAAAAACTACCCTCCAGGACAGCACGGTAACAATAAACGTAGAAAAAAACCTTCAGTCTATGGAATTCAGCTTAAAGAAAAACAAAAAGCTAAACGGACTTATGGAGTACTTGAAAAGCAATTTTTAAACTTATTTAAAAAAGCATCTGGAATAAAAGGAATTACAGGTGAAATTTTGCTTCAATTGCTTGAATCTCGTTTAGATAATGTGGTTTATAGAATGGGATTAGCCCCTACTCGAAGCGGAGCACGACAACTGGTTGGACACAGACATATAATTGTTAACAACGAAGTTTGCAATATTCCTTCACGACAAGTTAAACCTGGCGATATAATTGGAATTCGTGAAAAATCTAAATCTATGGAATCAATTCAAGATTCTTTGTCCTCAGCAAGTCATTCAGCTTATTCTTGGATAGAATGGGATAATGAATTGTCGGCCGGAAAATTTATGAATACTCCAGAAAGACAAGAAATACCTGAAAATATAAAAGAACAACTTATTGTTGAATTGTATTCTAAATAAGCTTAAAATATTTTTAGATAATAAAATAGCATTTGTTTTAATAAAAGAAAAAATCAAATATGTCAATATTAGCTTTCCAAAAACCAGATAAAGTTATAATGCTTGATTCAGACGATAAAATCGGCAAGTTTGAATTCAGGCCACTTGAACAAGGATATGGGATCACAATTGGTAATGCTCTCAGAAGAATTTTAATCTCATCTTTAGAAGGATACGCAATTACATCAATTAGAATCGATGGGATTGATCACGAATTTTCTGCTATGGCTGGAATCAGAGAAGATGTTACCGATATAGTATTAAATTTAAAACAAATTCGATTCAAGCAAGAGGTTGAAGATGTTGAAGAAGAAAAGGTTACGATAAACATTACTGGTCAGGACACATTTAAAGGTGGCGACATAGAAAAATTTATAAGCGGCTTTAAAGTACTAAATCCTGAACATGTAATTTGCAATCTTACAAATCCGGATGTGCGATTTCAAATGGAAATGACCATTAAAAAAGGAAGGGGATATGTTACATCTGACGAAAACAAACCTCTTGAACCAGTTATTGGATTAATTCCAGTAGATTCTATTTTTACTCCGATAAAAAATGTAAATTATCACATTGAAGATTATAGGGTTGAACAAAAAACCGACTTCGAAAAACTTGTAATTAATATTGAAACGGATGGCTCAGTAATGCCAAAAGATGCACTTAAAGAAGCGGCAACCATTTTAATCAAACATTTCATGTTGTTTTCAGATGAGAAAATTACAGAAGATGTTGAAGAAAAAGAAGAAACCGAAGAATTTGACGAGGAAATACTTCATATGCGACAGCTTTTAAAAACAAAACTTGTTGATCTTGATTTGTCCGTGAGAGCATTGAATTGTCTTAAAGCTGCCGATGTAGAAACTTTATCCGAATTAGTTGCATTTAATAGAAACGATTTGTTGAAATTTAGAAATTTCGGAAAAAAATCACTAACAGAACTTAACGAAATGTTAGTTACAATGAATTTGGATTTCGGAATGGATATTACAAAATATAAATTAGATCAAGAGTAAAATTTCTCTTTTGACTCAAAATAAAAAATTACAGAAAGCAAAATATAATAAGAAATGAGACACCGAAAAAATTTTAATCATCTAAGTAGAAAAGCGCCCCACAGAAAAGCCATGTTAATGAATATGGCAAATTCGCTTATCAAACATAAAAGAATTTCTACAACAGTTGCAAAAGCTAAAGCTCTTAGAATGTTCGTAGAGCCATTGCTTACAAAATCGAAAGACGATTCAACTCATTCACGTAGAGTTGTGTTTAGTTATTTACAAGACAAAGAGGCTGTTTCTGAATTGTATAGAGAAATTTCTGTAAAAATTGCTGAAAGAAATGGGGGATATACGAGAATTCTAAAAACTGGAAATAGATTAGGCGATAATGCCGAAATGTGCATAATAGAATTGGTTGACTATAATGAAAACATGCTTGCCGAAAAAGATGCTGCACCTAAAAAAGCAACCAGAAGAAGAAAGAAAAGCAAAAAAACTGATGACACTGCTACTTCTGTAGAAACTGCAAAAACTGAAGTTGTAGAAGAGGAGACTAAAGAAACTGCAGAAACTGAGGAAGTAAAAGTAGAAGGAACTGAGGAATCAAAAGTTGAAGAGAAAAAAGAAGAAGATAAAGAAAAACCAAAAGAAGAAAGTAATTAATATTGAAATAGAAATATTATTATATTAAAGGGGGGATAAAAAATATTTTTATCCCCCTTTTTCAGTAAAAAAATGTAAAAATAAAAAAGACAGAAATGGGAAAAATAGCAAATATTTATGCAAGACAGGTTTTGGATTCTAGAGGAAATCCAACAATCGAAGTTGAAGTAATAACAGAGAATGGATTTGGTGGTAGAGCAATAGTTCCATCAGGAGCTTCTACAGGAGTTCACGAAGCCGTTGAACTGAGAGATTTCGACAAACAAAAATATCTTGGAAAAGGAGTTTTAAAAGCTGTAAATAATGTAAATTCAGTTTTAAACGACGAACTAAAAGGAATGTTCGTAACAGAGCAAAACGACATTGATGCTCGAATGATTGAAATTGATGGAACTGAAAACAAAGCCAAACTCGGTGCAAATGCCATACTTGGCGTATCTCTCGCTGTAGCTAAAGCTGGAGCACAATTCACAAATCAAGAATTGTTCAGATATATTGGAGGAGTAAATGCAAATACTCTTCCAATTCCTATGATGAACATATTAAATGGAGGTTCTCATGCCGACAATAAAATTGATATACAAGAATTTATGATTATGCCAACAGGTGCAAAATCATTCAGTGAAGCTCTAAGGATGGGTGTTGAAGTTTTTCATAGTTTAAAATCTGTTTTGAAATCGGAGAATCATTCAACTAATGTTGGCGATGAAGGCGGTTTTGCACCAAATTTAAATTCCAATGAAGAAGCTATTGAAGTTGTAATTAAAGCAATTGAAAAAGCTGGTTATATTCCTGGCAAAGAAATTTATATTGCTCTGGATGCAGCAGCTTCTGAGTTTTACGACAAGAAGAAAAAACTATACCACTTTGATTCTACTATGGAAGACAAAACATCTTTCGAAATGGTTGAATATTGGAAAAAGTGGACAAATGATTATCCAATTTTATCTATCGAAGACGGACTTGACGAAGACGATTGGGACGGTTGGAGACTTTTGACAAAAGAAATTGGTCATAAAGCACAAATTGTTGGAGATGATTTATTTGTTACTAACGTAAAACGTCTTGAAAGAGGAATTCTTGAAAATACTGCAAATTCAATCCTTATAAAAGTAAATCAAATTGGAACTCTTACAGAAACTATAAATGCTGTGAGAATGGCAGATATAAATTCATATACTTCAATTATGAGTCACCGCTCTGGCGAAACTGAAGACACTACAATTGCCGACTTAGCTGTTGCATTAAACACAGGATTAATAAAAACTGGTTCTGCATCACGCTCCGATAGGATTGCAAAATATAACCAATTACTCAGAATTGAGGAAACGCTTGGAAGTTCAGCCAAATATCTTGGTTCGAAATTTAAATTTATTTAATAAATTCATAGTAAATTAAAACCTACTATAAGCTTTTGGTTTATAGTAGGTTTTAGTTCAATTTAGATTTTGTTTATTGCAAAATTGCAATTTCTGGTCAATGCGTTTTTGAAATCAGACGGAGCTATTCAAAAAAAATAATGGTGCTATTTCACTGAAAAAAGAATTATACTCAAAAATTGAAATAATGCTAAGTTAGCATTATTTTATTTTATATACGACCTTTCATTTTCAAGTATATATACCATTTTATTTAATTGAGAAATAGTAAAAACACATCTGCATGAATCATGCGATGACATAATGTTTTCGAACGAATGCCTGTATTTCTGACCAATAGGATCGAATTCTATAAACTTTGGATTGCAATACTCTTGTTCAACATGCTTGTCAGCTTTAGTATCGCACAAAAGATCGCCCGCTTGTTGGCAGTTTGACCCATCGACCAATTCAAGCCCAAAGAAAGTTTCAAATGTATGATACAAACCCAGAAAATGTCCCATCTGGTGTGTTAAACCATTGCCGCTAAATGATTTACTGCTAACAACTATAATATCATCACCACCTGGGAAAAAGCTATGTCCTTCAATTGAATAATTCGCTCCAGACAGTGGAATTGAATCAACAACAAAAACATTTATTACTCCTGCCTTATAATAAAGTGTTCTCAACTCTGGAATCTCTTTATCGAGAGCAAGAATATTGTATTTATAGTTCTCAATAGAATCTATCTCACAATATTTAAAACTAATTCCGGATCGTTTGAAAGCATCGTTTAGCTTAACCAGAGTGTTTTCAATTATTAGAAAATCCGGCTCATATTCATAATTTTCATTAGCTATCAAATGTAAGTGTATGCTTAAATTTCGATGACAAGGATTCATTCCATGTGCAGAAAAATCCTGTGTTAAGCTGGTTTCAAATTGATATTGCACCTGATTTGGGACAACAAAGCAATTTTGTGCTTTCAAGTTTAAACTTAATAAACAAAAAAATAATAAAAATAGGTGGGTTAATTTCAATTTCATAAAAAATTTCTTAAATTTGAAACATAATATATTTATTAAAATGAATATTCAAAATTAATAAAATGTTTTCAAAACATCTAAACATTGTGATTATATTATTGTTGATTGTTTTTAATAATGCAAAATCACAAATAGCAATCACTCCTACCTCTGGATGTTCGCCTCTAACAGGTGTTTTGTTTAATTCTTCCGGATCCGGATTGTCGAACATATTATGGGATTTTGGTGATGGAGCCAGTTCAATTGACACAATTGCTTATCACACATATTCCAATCCTGGAGTATATAATGTAATTATTACAGGACAAAACAATAACGGCAATCAATTTTCAGACACTACAATTATTGAAGTTTTTGAGAATCCTATTGCCAATTTTCAACTTGAAAGTATTAATTTGGCTTGTACACCGTATTCGGCTGCATTCTCCGATAGTTCATACGCAATTGGTGCAGCCAGCATAGTTAGTTCAAACTGGACTTTCGGAGATGGAGCAACTTTACAGAGCAATAACCAGGCAAACGTTTTACACACGTATGTAACAACAGGTTTTTTTGATGTTTCGCTTGAGGTAGTTGATGACAATGGATGTTCTGACTTTATGCTGCTTGATAGTTTATTGACAATATCAAGTCCGCCAAATCCATCAATTTTTTCAAATATTCAAACTGTTACTGACTGCGATATTCCAATACTTGTTACTTTTTTTGGTTTTGCAAACACAAATTCGATTATATCTGATACAATATTCTATTCCTGGGATTTTGATAATGGAATAACAAGTGATTCTACAATTAATATGATTGAGTTTTATGAAGGAAACTACGATGTTTCGCTTGCAGTAACCGACAATTGGGGATGTACAGATACTCAAAGTTATCAATTAGACATAGTTGTTCCCGAAGCAAGTTTTATCATTTCCAATTCAAATGATTTTTATATATGCGATTGTGCGTTTTTTATAAATACAAGTAATTTTTCAACTGTGTACTGGGATTATGGAGACGGAACAGGTGATGTTAGCGGTTTTCATTGCTTTTCAGGACCAGGAAATTATGATGTAACACTTACGGTGGAAGAAGGAAACTGCTTTGATGATACCACTATTACTGTAATTCTGGAAGAAATAGTTGCAAATTTTGAGTATAATCCTGATTATAGCTGTTCAAGTCCTTTAGGAGTCCAGTTTACTGATTTGTCTATTAATGCAACATCATGGATGTATTATTTTGGTGACGGCAATGTTAGCCCATTTCAAAATCCGTTTCACTATTTCTATGATACAGATACAGGATTGTATGATATGCCTCAATTAGACATCTTTCACCCGTACCTTCTTGCCACTGACCAGCATGGATGTAATAATCAATTTTTTCATCCTGATCCTATTATTATTGACCTTCCGGTTGCCTGGTTTATGCCAAATGTAAACTATGGATGTGTTCCTGTAACTGTAGATTTCAGCGATTCATCATATGGAGCTGGCAACATTGCAAACTGGTTTTGGGATTTTGGTGATGGCACAACACTTAATTCAACAAGCGATAATGTATCACATACTTATTCTCAGGTCGGCATATATGAGGTTTATTTAACAATAACAAACGTTTCTGGATGTACAGATATTTCTTACCCAATAGAGATTGAAGTTTTAGATACGAGTGATATTATTTGCAACTTAAACACTCCAGTCATAGATTTATTTGTTTGTGCATGTTTCCCCGAATGTGGAAATTATCCACAAAGCTATTATTCTGCATATGAGCAAATGTTCGACCTTTTTACCGGTTGTGGATCTTTGGCACCTAATGTCTATTCTTTTGCTCAGGATACAGGATTTATTCCCATAGAGTTTTATGAATATTATGATAGCATACTATATCAACACCAGATTGCTTACCCACGAATATTTCTTGAGCCACCACTTGGACATATTTCATATGATTATGATTGTGCTCAACCATACCAGTTTCATTTTCATGCAAATGCAATTGGTGCAGATTCAATAGTTTGGGATTTCGGCGATTTTACAGTAATTGATACCGGAAATGTATCTGATTATTTTCATAATTATAATGATAGGGGAGACTATATTGTTAAGTTGGAAATTCATAATTTTAGCACAGGATGTTTCATTCAGGATAGTCTGACTGTTTATGTCAGGGAAATCTATGCAGATTTTGTTGTTCAAGATGATGGATGTTCAGGAATTCCGGTATTATTTAATGCAAATGACTCAGAAGATTTACATACTGCTTGTTTTACCGGCTACGAATGGGATTTTGGTTATGGAGTAGTAGAAAAGACACCTTTTCCTACAATTTCCCACACTTACCATTCATGGAATTATGGACTGAATATCATAAAACTTACAGTTCAGGATATCAATGGTTGTTTTGACTATCATTTTGACACAATTGACATACATTTTATAAGTGCAAACTTAGAGTTTGATCCGCAATATTTGTGTTCTCCGGGTTATATAAGTGTTAACGATCTGAGTTATGCTGATTCTACAATTGTATCTTGGACATTCAACGTAAGCTCAGGTTTTAATATGAATTATGTGCCTGACTCTCTATATTTTAACTTTTTATATGATACTACGGTAAATGTTTACCTTTTAATTGAAGATACTTTTGGTTGCTATGATACTTTTTGGGATTTGATTCATATCTCAGCCATTGATTTCGAAATTAGTTCAAGTCAGCAGGATATTTGCCCATCAGGAATTTCATTAATTGAAATATCTCAACCATACCCGGGCGTAACCTGGTATTTTGAAGACAGTATCAGTTATCCAAACAATGATACAATGGTTATCCACACATTCGATGATCCTGGATTTTATGATGTAACAGTTGTGGTTGAGAAAAATGACGGATGTAAGGATTCTATAGTGTACCCCAACTTTATTCAAGTTCATGAAAATCCTATTGCACAAATTTTTTCTGATCCTTCCGAAGATACACTTTGTCTCCCTGTGCAGATAACTTTCATCGATTCTTCAATTGTTGATGTATTTGGGTCAAGAGCATGGAATTTCTATAATTCAGCTTCCACTGCTCCAAGTCAAAGTGTGTTTATGCCCTATGAATTTCCGGGAACATATCAGGTTAGCCTGATAGAAACAAGTCAATTTGGCTGTAGCGACACGGTTACAAAAACTTTTGATGTAGAAGGTCCTTTAGCCGAATTTAGTTTAAATCCATCAATAATTTGTCAGGGACATTCTATACAGGTTCAAATGTACGACACGAGCAATATCGTTAGCTGGTCATGGGATTTCGGCGATGGAAATATTGACAGTTCGCAAAGTACTTTTGTTGAGTATTATTACAATCCAAACTTCTATCCAAGCAGTAGTCAAACAATTATTTCATTGATTTATAGTTCGGAAAACTGTGAAGCAACTAAAACAGATTATATTGATTTTTACCCACAAATAGCTGCCGATTTTAGCTTCATTGGCAACAATGATTCCATAATTTGCCTTGGTTCAGCAATAACACTTAACAATACCTCAGTTAATGCAAACAACTGGAACTGGGATATTGGTGATGGTACTACAATTACAAACAATGCTCCTCAAGTTACACATGTTTATCAGGATACAGGATATTATGAAATTAGTCTGATTGCTTCAAATGCAAATTTGTGCTTTGACACAATCAGGCGAAATATTTATGTAACAGACATTAATGCCGATATAGCTGTTAGTCCGCTTTTAATTTGTGATAGCGGAATGGTTCAATTTGTTAATAATTCATTTTCTTACACAGGAATTGAAACTACTTTGTTCAACTTTGGAGATGGTTTTCAGGCAGATAGTTTTACAGTCAATCATTTTTATAACAGTGTTCCAGCAGGTAACCAATACGAAATTGTTTTTACTATAAGCGATTTGGCCGGCTGTTCATCAACAGCAAATCTGGCTGTTCAATTTTCCAGTGCTGATGCAATTTTCTCAGTATCTGATCTTGACATTTGCATAGGTGAACAGATAGATTTTTGGGCAACAAATAATTATCCGATTTATAATTGGGATTTTGGAAATGGCATAAGTTCTACTTCTCAAAATCCTACACTTATATACAGTGCAACCGGAAATTATACAGTTAATCTTGCAGTTGAAGATACATGGGGCTGCATTGATACTTTTCATTATCCTATTGAAATTGCCGTTCACGATATGCCAACAGCTTCCTTTTCATACAGTCCCAATCAAACTGTAAGTTGTATTCCTGCCGAATACATTTTTGAAAATACCAGTTCCTGTCAGGATATGTACACATTAAGCTGGACAATTCCTCCAATGATGTATAGTGCAAATATTGTTGAGTTAACTTGGACAGAAGTTGGCACCTATACTGTTAATCTTCTTGTCAGTACAGCTTTTGGATGTTCTGATTCTTTCAGTAATACATTTACAGTTGAAGGTCCGTCAGCCGATCTTATTTTATCGGCTGATGCAATTTGTATTAATACACCTCTGGGTTTGCAATTGCAAAATCCTGTGGATATTTCGAACTGGGTTTGGGATTTTGGTGATGGGACATTAGACCCAAGCTCAACATCATTTAGCCTAAACCATACATATGGGGGAAATTTTCAGGTAGATAGTATTTTTTATATTTCAGTTATTATCAATTCGCCAAATTGCTCCTATACACTTTTGGATTCTGTTTTGGTGGCTAATCCAATAGCAGATTTTACAACAAATCCTATTGCCTGCCTGGGAACTCAATCGTTTTTTACGAACTTGTCAACTGGTTCAGACGAATGGATTTGGAATTTTGGTGATGGTAGCCCTAATTATACAGGATCGGATGCTTATCATACCTATCAAAGTACAGGGCAGATGACAGTAACTCTATACGCTTATTACAATTCTGTTCAAGGATGTTTTGATTTTGAAACTTTCGATATTAATATAATCTACCCTGAATTAGAAATTTCCTTTGCAAATGATACTTTCTGCCTCGGAAATAGCGAGAATTTCACACTTTCAGTAAATCAAGATGTTGAATCATGGTCAATATTGTTTTACCCAAATTCAACACCACTCAATGGTTCTGGAAATCTATCCGACAATTTTACATTTCCTACCAACGAAAATATAGGTGCCTCAGTTACCCTTAGTGTTACATATTCGGGAGAAGATGGAAATTGCCCCTCGATATTTGAACTTCCGTTAAATTTCTTCGATGTAGAAGCCTTTTTCATTTGCACCAACGAGCCAGATTTAACTATTTGTAAAGGAGATACTTTCTACTTTCAGGAAAATTCAACAAATGCCGATGAGTTTAACTGGGATTTTGGCGATGGAGCCAATGCAAATGGAGAAAATATTTTCCATCCATATGAAACTCCGGGAGAGTATTTTGTTACATTAAACATAGAAAATGCCAGTTGGGGCTGTCAGGATTCATATACTGAAAAAATGATAGTACGTGACGATGCAGTAGTCCTAACTCCTGAGATATGGATATGCGAAGGCGATTTGGCAGAACTTTCAGCAAGTGCTGAAGGAGGCATTACATATTATTTTTGGTCGCCCGATACATTATTTGAGAATCCAGAATCTCCCACCCAGCTGATAATTCTATACAATACTCAAACATTCGAAGTAAGTATTATTGATGGATTTGGTTGCCCTGGCTTTGGCGATTTGAAAGTTAATGTAATAATCACTCCATCTGCAATTTACTGGGATACAAGCGTAATTATTGGCCAAACTGTTCAGTTGGATGCTTGGTTAGGAAACGGATTTGTTTATGAATGGGTTTACGATGAAACACTTGATGCTACCGATATTTACGACCCTATTGTCTTAACTATTGTAGATAATACATATACGGTTTTGGTAACTGACCCAATTAATGATTGTTTTAAAATCACCAATACATACCATATTGATATTTTGCCTGAAACAAGCCTTGATTTACCAACTGTTTTTACTCCAAATAATGACGAAATCAACGATGTTTTTTTTCCACAAGGATGGGGAATCAAAGAAGTTGTGGAAATGAAAGTTTACAACAGATGGGGTGAATTAGTGTATGAATCTTATGATGACAATGCATCTTGGGACGGTACCTACAAAGGTAAAGATCAACCAAACGACACTTATATTTATATTGTAAAAGTTAAATCCTGGCTTGATCAAACATTCGAAAAACGTGGTTACATTAACTTAATCAGATAAAGTTTGATAATGAGAATTGCTATAAATACGATAATAATAGTCCTGATCTGGTCAAGTATTTTTATTAAAAATGCTAATTCTCAGGATATTCACTTTTCGCAATATGATTTTTCTCCGCTAATTCTGAATCCTGCAAACACTGGCAATTTTTATGGTAACTGGCGTTTTAGCAATCTTTTTCGTTCGCAATGGAAGAAATTTGCTGATCCCGGATATCAAACTTTTGGAGTAAGTTTTGATAAAAAATTTGAAAACCTCTTTAAAAACCTGAGTCTCGGCGGTGTTCTGATTTATGATAAATCAGGTTCGATAGATTTAACTGTTACAAAGTTCTTGCTTTCAGCTTCATACAAAAAAGTAGTTGGAAGAAATATTTTCAGAACCGGTATCCAGGGAGGATTGGTTTTTAAGCAATTTACAAATGCTACTTACAGCACACAATTCGATGTTACTACCGGCTCAATCAATCCTTCACTTCCATCTTTAGAAACAGGAATGGATAATAATATAGCTTATCCGGATATGAACGCTGGCATTCTTTGGAAAAGAAAAATTGGTAGATTTGAACCGGAGATAGGAGTGTCTTTTTTTCATATTAATCTTCCAAAAGAAAGATTTACAGATTTGGGAGGAAGGCTCAAAATTAGGTCAATGTACAGCCTTGAAACGAGGATTATTGTAGGAGATTATTTCTCATTGGTTCCAAATATTTATTACCAAAAAACTACGAAGGCTGAAAACATGCTTGCCGGCTGCCGCTTCAGGTTCGATCTAAAAAACAATGCAAGTAAGTTTCATTATATTCTAATGGGTAGTTCGGTCAGAAGTGGATTTGGCAGGCAAACTGATGCTGCAATTGTTTCACTCGCTATAGCAAAAGGCGACTACCTTATAGGTGCAAGTTTTGATATCAATATTTCTGAATTAAAAGCTTATACTCAATCGGTAGGAGGATTTGAGATTGGACTTATTTATACAGGTTTGTCTCATGATATTAATAAAAATTCTCTTCCTTGTTCACGCGAATAAATACAAATTATGGCTTCTTTTTATTATAGAATTACCACCATCATAGTTGTTCTTACATTGCTTTTTTCACAATATTCTTTGTCAAAAGAAAAACCACGCAAATTAAAACGCAAAGCTCGAAGGGCATACATAAAACAAGATTATTATAAAGCAAAAGAGCTTTATGAAAAATATATTGAGCTGAAGCCCGAGAAATATGACAAAATCTATATTCTGGCTGAACTACAAAGACTTACTCGCGATTACAAAAAAGCAAGGGAAAATTATGCAAAACTGGCTGCCAAAAAAAATATTGATTATCCGCTTGCTTCTTATTTTGCTGCCATTTCGTTTCAAATGACAGCTGAATATGCTATAGCTGACAGCTTTTATAATGTGTTTCTCAATAGCAGATCTAAGAATATTTATGACCGAAAATATAGGAAGCTTTCTGAAATAGGGCTGCAATCATGTGCTATTAGTGATTCATTAATAAATTCTCCTGTTGAAGTGGCAATAATTCATCTCGACACCAGTATTAATAAAGCTTATTCCGAATTTTCACCCATTCCGGTCAACGAAAATACTTTTTGGTTTGCAAGCCTTCAATCTGATACATTATTACCTTCTGGCACAGCGAAAAGAAAACAATTCTACAAAGCTGAGAAAATCAGTAACTTATGGAAAAATGCAGGATTGTTAGAAGAAAAATTTAATGATTTGTCATTTTCAAACGGAAACGGATGTTTCTCACCTTATGGCGACAGGTTTTATTTAGCCCGATGCGAAAAAAATCTAAATGACATCAAAATATGCAATATTTATGTGTCTGAATATGAAAAAAATGAATGGCAGAAACCAAAGATATTGCCTGCTCATGTCAATCATCTTGATTTCAATTCTACACAACCCACAATTGGAAGATATTCAAAACATAAAGACAAAGAGATTTTGTATTTTGTGAGCAACAGGCCGGGTGGGAGAGGAGGCTTTGATATTTGGTACACTATCTTTAATAAAAGGAAAAAGACTTATACCGAAGCGAGAAATCTTGGAAGTGATATAAATAGCATAGGAGATGAATTAGCCCCTTTTTATGACATTCGCACCGGTGCTATGTATTTCAGTTCAGATGGATATCCGGGTCTCGGAGGTTTAGATATTTATAAATCATATGGGGAGAAAAAAAACTGGACTAAGCCTGCACAAATTGGCTATCCTTTAAATTCAAGTTACGACGACTTGTATTTTACTACAATGAACAAAGAATATGGATTTTTTGTATCGAACAGAGATGGTGGAGTTTCCTTTCGGAATCAAAACTGCTGCGATGATATTTATTCATTCAGATATACTGCATTCATTCATTTTGCAATTAAAGGGAGTGTTTATGAATTAATTGATGATACAACAAAAAGAAGTCTTGAAAACACCTTGATTTCTATTTATATGATTGATCGTGAAACAGAGGAAGAAATACTAATTTTGGAAAATGAATGTGATGAAAACGGTGATTATCTAATTGATGTAGATGTTGGATATAAATATAAAATTATTGCTTCTAAAGAAGATTATTTTTCAAAAAGTAAAAAAATCAATACAGAAAATATCGATTATAGCGATACATTAATAAATGATTTGATACTTCAAAAAATTCCGAAAAAACCAATCAAGCTTGAAAACATTTATTTTGATTTCGACAGTGCTGAATTACTTGCAAAAGCAAAGTCCTCCATAGATACAACCCTACTGGTTATAATGAATGACAATCCTGAGATGAATATCAAAATTGAAGCACATACCGATTCAAAAGGAAACGATGCGTTTAATATGGATCTCTCAAAAAGGCGTGCAAAATCTATAACAGACTACCTCCTGAAAAAAGGAATTAACAAAAATCGCTTGATTTCTGAAGGTTTTGGAGAAACTCAACCGATAGCTCCAAACAAAAATCCCGATGGTAGCGACAAGCCTGAAGGAAGACAATTGAATCGAAGAATTGAATTTAGGGTGATAAATTAAATTACAAAACATATGCAATACCAAACTCAAACTCTCCCAAACGGAATAAGGTTAATTCATAAACAAACACAGTCGCCAATCGCACATTGTGGAATAATTGTAAACACAGGCTCAAGAGACGAAGATGAGAATGAGCATGGCATGGCTCACCTTACAGAACATGCAATTTTTAAAGGGACAGCCAAACGAAAAAGTTTTCAAATAATTGGACGAGTTGAAGATGTTGGCGGAGAAATCAACGCTTATACTTCTAAGGAGGAAACATTTATTTATTCAAGTTTTCTGAATCAGTATTTCAACCGAACTGTCGAACTACTGAGCGATATTTTTTTTAACTCTATTTTTCCTGATAAGGAGATTCAAAAAGAAATTGATGTAATTATTGATGAGATAAATTCCTACAAAGATTCCCCTTCCGAGTTAATTTACGACGAGTTCGAAGAAATGATTTTCAAAAACAATTCAATTGGCAGGCAAATACTCGGTG
Source organism: Bacteroidota bacterium (assembly GCA_018692315.1). Lineage (NCBI taxonomy): Bacteria > Pseudomonadati > Bacteroidota > Bacteroidota bacterium. The sequence continues at coordinate 37,909 of JABHKC010000048.1, forward strand.
AGCCAAAAAAACTCAAGAATTTCAGTAAAACAGAAATACTTAATTTCATCAAGAAAAAATATAATACAGACGAAATTGTTTTTTGTTCAAATGGAAATTTCCCATTCACAAAAGTGAAAAAATGCTTTGAGAAATACTTTTATGACATTCCTCAAAATTTGAGAAATTTTTCAAGAAATTCTTACGGGAATTATTTGCCTGAGAAAAGAATTGAAATAAAAGATACATACCAAACCCACAATATTATTGGAACAACAGCTTATTCGCTGAAAGATAAAAATAGAGTTGCTTTAGTTTTGTTAAATAATATTATTGGCGGTCAGAATATGAATTCGCGACTCAATGTTGCTTTGCGCGAAAAAACAGGCTATTCTTATAATGTAGAATCAAATTATCTTCCATATACCGATACAGGCGTTTTTCATGTGTATTTTAGTTGCGATGAGTTGAATTTGCAAAAAAGTAACGATTTGGTTTTAAGAGAATTTGCTAAGTTGAAAACTAAAAAATTAGGAATAATTCAATTAGCAAAGGCAAAGCGACAATTAATTGGGCAAATTGCAATTTCGTACGAGAGCAATGTAAGTTTGCTTCTTTCAATGGGAAAAAACTTTTTGCATTTCAATAAAGTTGAAAGTTTGGAAAATATATTCAAAAAAATTGAAGCTGTAAGTTCCGAACTATTAATCGAAATCTCTAACGAAATTTTAGACTCACAAAAGCTTTCATTTTTATGCTATAAATAAATAAGGGGACTTCTTAAAATAGCAAATTTCAAGGCGTAAGAAATTTCAAAACCGTAGTTTACTATTGTAAATGAGGATTTTGAAATTTTGAAAAAACGAAGAAATTTGCATTTTTAGAAGTTCCCATAATTATTTTTTATTGCTGAATCTTACGAATTAATTTCACAAAATAAAACAAAGCCATGCTCGAACAATTTGAAATAAAATTGCCATCATTCAAAAGAGGTTATCATTTGATAACAAACATATTAGAAGAAAATATCCCTGCACTTCCCGAGAAGGGGATAATCAATATTTTTATAAAACATACATCGGCAGGAATTACGATAAACGAAAATGCCGATCCATCGGTTAGAGATGATTTCGAATCATTTATGAATTGGCTAATTCCTGAAAATCATAAAACTTATACACATGTTTTCGAAGGAGCTGACGATATGCCGGCACATCTGAAAGCTTCACTAATTGGGCAAACTTTAACAATTCCAATTTCGAATCATCAACTTAATCTTGGCACATGGCAGGGAATTTACCTATGTGAATTTAGAAACTACGGTGGACGGCGAAAACTACAAATTACGATTGTTGGGGAATAGCAAGAGGACAGTTCGAGAGCCTCACTGTCCTAACATGCCTACCGCAAGTTTGTAACTTGTGGTCATCATAGTAAAAAGTCCCTGCGGGTTTTCAAAACCCGCAGGGTGGGGTGAACGAAATCGCGACATTTTATTTTTTTTCTTCGTTCACATATTTTAAGCTCCAAAGGAGCGAAATCAATAGCAAAGAGTGAAGCCCTTTGTGAAAAAACAAATAATTATTCAAGCCCCAAAGGGGTGTAATCGTCTGATAAACATTATATTTCGCCCCGTTGGGGCTTGATTATTGTTGCTATATTATTCGTAGGGCTTACACCCTACGCTTTTATATTTCGCTCCTTTGGAGCTTTACTTTTTAAGTTCAAATATTTTTTTGAACGTATATTTTTTTGAAAATATTCTGATTTCTTTCACCCCACCCGCAGGGACTGGTGCCAGCTTCTAATTAGCCGGATAAACCAAAGTAGCTACATCCTCCATTTTTATTGGATAACCTTCGCCGGGATACATATTTCCAATATTGTTAATGCTGTACATTGGCCAATAAACTAAACCAAGATCATTTTTTACCATTATGATAATATTTGAAATGCCGGTTAGCATGCTATCAATATCTCCGCTTGACTGACGCAGATAAGCCATAATATTCCAGCCGGCTTGTAAATTTATAGATGTAACTTCCGGCACAACTGCAACTCCGGTAACTTCAAGAATATTAAAAGCATCCATTTTTACGATATAGCCTTCGCCAATTGTTAAATCTCCAATATTATTAATTCCGTAAATTGGCCAATAAACCAGACCTGCCTCATCTTTCATAATTATAAGATTGGTATCAATATCAATAAAAACAGAATCAAGATTTGGGATATCAATATCAATAAAAGTAGAAATAATAGACCAGCCCTGAACAAGGTCGATAGATTGACTGGCCGGTTCAGGATAATTTTGAGAAATTTTTGCGAGAAAAATATCTGTCCATGCAAAATGACCATAAACTGTATCATTATCAATGGATAATTCTCCAGCATAATCGCCACAAAGGTATATATCATTATCGTAGATACTAATATCTCTTGGACGATTATATTCACCTGCAATATTTTTTACCCACAGTACATCACCTGATGAACTATACTTTGCGACAAATGAGTTTTGATAAGCAGAATACGGAAGGGTAAAGGTATCTAATTGAATTAAGCTAGTTAACCAATTGCTATAACCTCCTAAAAGATAAATATCATTATTATTATCAATAGCAAGGTACCCGCAATAGCATTCACTTCCATATCCAAAGTTAGTCCAAATAATATTACCTACAGTATCTAATTTTGCAGCGAAAAAGTGCCGTGCATTTAGACCTGTATTAGAAGTCCAGACAGTATCATTATCTATCATAAATAATGTACTACTCTGATTCCATCCAATAATAACTAAATTATTTTCTGTATCCATTTTCATATCAGTTATAAAACCTTCAATAGATTTGCCCCAAACACCATTTCCATTTGAATCTATTTTTACAAGAAAAGTGCCTCCTCCGAGAGTTGGTGTTAAAGAAATATTTGCAAATGTGAATGAAGAATAAAATATTCCTGATATATATACGTATCCATAATTATCAATTAATATTTTTTTTGGTTCGCTACTAATTGAGGACATTTCACCACTAATTAACCAGTCCTGATTGCCAATAGAATCATATTTTGCTAAGAATATATCTCCAATACCATTTGGATTATTAACAATGCTTGAACCAAAAGAAATAGATGGGCTTTCAAATTCTCCAATAACATATAAATTATTATTGTTATCATATTCAAAATCGACTGCCCAATCATTTCCAGTGCCACCAAAAACTTTTACCCACAATGGATTGTCATTAATGTCATATTTCCAAATTGCAGCATCTTGTTGCCCAAATCCAACAATTCCACTTGTATTTCCAAACTGATTTGGTGAAAGGAGCCACCAGAAATTGGCAGACATAATGCCATCTCTATATTTAAATTTTTGGTTATAAGTATTAAAATCCACAACAATAGAATTGATTGCACTTCCGTCATCATTAACAACAACCATACTTTGATTAGTGATTTGTATTGTATCTATCATAAAAGATTGAAATACACCACCAAACAACATATAACAATTACCACTACTATCATTATCAATTACATAAGGATATTCTTCCCAATTTGAACCGGCAGAAAGTATCCATTCGCATTCTACTTCTTGTGTAAAAGACTGAAGGCTTATAATTAATGTAAGTACTATTAAAATAAAGATTTTCATAATTAATTTTTTTAAACAAAATTAGTATTCTTTTAGCTATTTTCAAATTATTAATATGTAAGTCATCGGATGACTTATACAATCTCATAAATAGTCATCCGATGACATACAGATTTTAGGTAATACTTCGCTACAAGAATTATACTTAATAAAATTGTAAGGAAATATTACAAAAAAATTCAATTACAATATCACGATTTTTTTTGTAGTATTATAACTTTTTGATGAAAGTTTAATTAGATATGTGCCTGGTGAAAGAGAACCAAGCTGATAGTTATAGGAATGATATCCTTTTGTCAATTCCTTTGAAATAATATTATCTATCTTTGATCCAAACATATCAAATAAATTAACTTTTATAGATTCTTTTTTTAGAAGGTAGAAATTTATTTTAAAATTGTCTTTGCAAGGATTTGGAGAAATCGGATAAAAAACTACAGATTCCGGAACAATTTCTTGCATTTTTCCTGCAATACTTATTCCATCATTTTCATATTTTTCGCTACCTTCAATCCATTCGGGAACTTTAAATTCTCGTTCTATACCGGAAAATGAATTATAAACTTTTATAGCGAATTTTTCATTTTCATTAAGCCCTTCCTTTATATTTGAACTTTTATCATCTCCATGAACTAAAAATATAATATTCTTGCTTTCGAAAACTGCTGCCCCACATAGATTGCCCTGAGAATCGAAAACACCGATTTCATCACCATGATCAGGTATATAATCCCATGAATCTATAGGTATGCCTAAGCCCATTGTATTATATGTTTTGAAATAGTCCTGATAATATGAAATTTCAGGTTTTTCCATTGGCAAATTATAAGTTTTCGTTACAGTATTTGGATAAATTAATGTAACTGGATTTGATGGATTAGAAACGAGTTTACAATAATAGCCTTCGCCTGGTTTCATTTCACCAATTTGATTTACCCAACCTGGAAAATAAATGAAACCAACATCATCTTTAACATACATAACATCAGTAGCAACATTAGCGATCATTGTTTCAATCATCTCATCAGTATAACGTAAATAGCCAAATAAACTTTCCTGATCCTCTAATAGTATTGGATAATTATATGGAACTTTTGCACCGATAATTCTAAGATCGTGTGTTAGTTCATTCATATGAATTTTAAATCCTTCGCCAGGTATTATATCATTTATTTCATTTATTACATCTGGTATATATTGTTTTATATCCTGATTTCCATTTTGAAGACCATTCTTATATCGCTGAATTTCATCAACATAAGGTTCAATCTCTTTTAAAACGAATTCAATTTCAGGACATAAGGGATGTATATATGTCGAAATATAATCCCAGGTTTTTCCAAGTTCAATTTTTTGTTGATTAGAAACAAGTTCGAAAAGTTGTGAATTGCCACTTGCTGTGAACGTTACGAAATCATAACTAAGGTTTGTGCCCCAAGCAGAATATTCAATGTTTTCATTTTTGTCATGAATTACCCATGTTATCCTCTCGTTTGGTTCAAATCCATCATCGGCTCCAGTACTTGATTCACCATATGCTATTACAGTGGTACCGCTTGTTGTACTCCATTCGGCATATCCGCCACAAGCCATATCATATTCGCTGGTCATATAAAAAACTCCAATTATATCCCCATCCTCAAGTGGCACTTGTTGATTTGTCGCTAAATCAACTTTTCTCATACCTGTGGTACTAGGTATTACAATTGTATGAGTTGATCCTGAAGTTTGATGTTGCCATTGTAATATGCTTGTTTCGAATGCCCCTTTATCTAAACCATAACAAGTTGGTCTGCTTTTGTAGTTTTGATCAAATTCGATTGGATAATCAAAAGCATTATCAATACAAGGAGAATACATAGACAAATTATAATCCGAATTTAACGCATCAATAAATTTAACATCAGAGATATCGTCAGTACCGTAATTATCACTATTAGTCCATGTCGATAGTCCATTAATAATATTAATATCAGTATTTGAAGAGTTATGAACAATAATATTATTGAATATTTTTTTTATAGATGGCCATGAATTTTGAATATATATTCCATCTTCCTCCGAATCAATAATTGTATTATTATATATACTATATCCATTACCAGCACTATAACTATAAACAGGATTTTCTGAATACCAATTAATATATATTCCATGACCATCATCAGTATTAGGCACATTCCCAGCATCTTTTATTACATTGTTAAAGATATTAATATCATATGAGCTTTTTGAACCAATACCTTCTCCGGTTCCGTTTTCAATCCAGTTGTTATAAACTGAAGCTTGAAAAGTTCCTCCACCGATAAAAATACCTGCATTATTCATACCGTCTTTTAGTCCATAGTTTTTTATTACATTATCATGGATCACTATTCCAAGACTATCATTTGATATTTTTATTCCTGTTGCACCAGTGTTTTCGGTAATATTACCATAAACTTGTATGTTTTTCAATTCAGCCCAAAATATTTTATAGCTTGTTTGTCCACAAGTTAAAGTAGAATATTGATAAGGATAGGAATGTCCAATATACATGCCTTCTTTTCCCACATCATGAATATAATTGTTTCTTAAAATAACATTTTCAATAAAATATCCTTCAGTAAAAATATTAGTTGATAAATCTATATAATTTCCCCATCTTTCAAAAATATTTTGTGGAGCACATCCCCCTCCACCTACATGATAATAAGGAAGTGGATCATTAATATATATCCCTGCTGTATTATTACTAGATACTAATATGTCATTAGGATCACCATAGATTTCAATATTTTCAATTATAAAGTCATGGCACTTACCATCAAATGATATTCCATCTGTATAAGCTCCATTTTTTTTTGTATAAAGTTTTATTCCATATGGATCAGAAGTATTGGTACTACTTGTTAATACAAAGTTCGTGCAATTTCTAAAAACAATGCAAAAACCATTTCCTCCTCCTGATGTTGTTGTTCCATTTATTACAACAGGAATATTACTCTTGTTAACAATATATGTATAACCATCACTATTATTAGGAGCTCCGGTAATATCTTTAAAATAAATGTTATTTCTTTCGCCATTGACATCTCCTTGAATATAGATTGTATCTCTTGCTGTTTGGTTATATGATTCATCAAACGAGGGATCAGTTGCATCAATAGGATATGTGCTATACTGTGCCATAATACTATTAACTATTATTAATAATAAACTAAGAATTAAATACTTTTTCATTTTGCTAAATTTTAAATTAATACTATTCTAATTGTGTTTTTTCATTGTGTTTTGATATTGCAAATAAGATTTTTTTCATATCAAGTTTATCCTCAAAAAAGTTTATTAAACATCGGAAAAAAATCTATCAAAAAATTGCTTTCCTTTTTTGAGGTAAATTCAGTCGAATTTGTTTTTCCCCAATTCAAAAATGTTAATACTCTTTGGGAAATAGTATTCGGTCTTATTTTGAAAAAATAAAAGAAGCCTGCAAGACTTACCGATAAAGAAGTGAGGTGAGGGCACCGGCAAGTTTGCAAGCTTCTAAGGAAATTTAATTAATTCAAGTGTTATTTTTAATTGAATCTCCTGTATTTGTAAACCATATAATGTTATCAAGTATCTCAAACATATTTCAAATGTTCGAATTAAGCTAACAATTTCAAATTTCATTATTATTTTCACTTCTTTTAGTTTTATTCCGATTTTTATCTGAATTTCAAAAAACTAAACCCTCTCATATAGTAATAACAAAAAGCCCAAAAATCTTTCATGTTTTTTGGTAATTATTTGCAAAAAAATCTTGTAAGCGTTTGAGTGTTAGGGAGGAAAAAAATTAAAAATTTTTATGCAAGTTGAATTTTTGCAGTTTTTTTAAGGGATTTCTGCTTTCGCAGGAATTTTTGATGGGAGCAATTGTTTTTCCAATATCCAATATCAAACACGGAATATTCAGCATTTTCTTATTAACAAAAGTTTTGTTAAAAAACAAAACCCTCAATATGGCGATACTATTTCTCGAATCCTTAATTCTAACTGGATTTTCAGAATTTCTCTGTAAATTATCAAACTTTTTCAGCAAGCTTACTTTTAGCTACAGAAAAACCAAAAAAAACCTAAACCGAAAAATTATAATATTTTTGTCGCAAAATTTATAAAAAGAAATGTATGCTTAGAACAAATACTTGCGGAGAATTAAACATCAACAATATAGATTCAAATGTTACACTTTGCGGATGGGTGCAAAAATCAAGAGACCTTGGAGGTATGACTTTCATTGATGTCCGCGACAGATATGGAATCACACAATTGGTTTTCGATATGGAATCGAAACCGGAATTATGCAAACAAGCCAGACAAGTTGGAAGGGAATTTGTAATTTCTGCCACTGGAAAGGTTCGTGAAAGATCGAATAAAAATTTGAAAATCAGTACCGGGGAAATTGAAATTGATGTTGATAAGCTTACAATTTTAAACAAATCGGAAATTCCACCATTTACAATAGATGATAAAACTGATGGTGGCGATGAACTTAGAATGAAATATCGATATTTAGACCTTCGCAGAAATGTAGTAAGAAATAATATAAAACTTCGACACAAAATGGCATTCGAGGTGAGAAATTATCTTAACAGCCTGGATTTTATTGAGGTTGAAACTCCTGTTTTGATAAAATCGACACCTGAAGGTGCCAGAGATTTTATAGTTCCTTCACGAATGAATAAAAATGAGTTTTATGCTTTGCCTCAATCACCGCAGGTATTTAAGCAACTGCTGATGGTGGCAGGATTCGACAAATATTTTCAAGTTGTTAAATGCTTTCGAGACGAAGATCTTAGAGCTGACCGCCAACCTGAATTTACCCAAATAGACTGTGAAATGTCATTCGTAGAGCAAGAAGATGTTTTAAATACATTCGAAGGACTTGCCAAACATTTGTTCAAATCAATTATGAATATTGAAATTCCTGAAACATTTGCGAGAATTTCTTTTTCAGATGCTATGAAATATTATGGTTCGGATAAACCCGATTTAAGATTTGAAATGAAAATTTCGGAAATTTCTGAGGCAGCCAAAGGAAATAATTTTGAGTTGTTCGAAAGTGCAGAATACATAGGTGGAATTTGTGCAGAAAATTGTGGTACGTATTCAAGAAAACAATTAGATAAGCTCACAAAATTTGTTCAGAAACCACAAATTGGAGCAAAAGGTTTGATTTACATAAAGTGCAATGCTGATGGAAGTTTTAAGTCCTCAGTCGATAAATTCTATAGTCAAGACGATTTGCAAAATCTTGCAAAATTATTCTATGCAAAAGCTGGCGATTTAATTCTAATTCTGGCAGGAGAAAAAAATCATACTCTGAAAGCATTGTGTGAACTACGTCTCGAAATGGGAGAAAGATTAGAATTGCGAGATAGAAACAAATTTGTGCCACTTTGGGTAACAGATTTTCCATTGCTCGAATGGGACGAGGAAACTCAAAGATTCCATGCAATGCACCATCCTTTTACTTCTCCAAAAAACGAAGATATTGAAAATTTGGAAAGAGAGCCCGAAAAAGTGAGAGCAAACGCCTACGATTTAGTAATAAATGGAGTTGAAATCGGTGGTGGATCTATAAGAATTTTCGACAAGGAACTTCAGCAAAAAATGTTTAAACTACTTGGCTTCACAGATGAAGAGGCAGAGTCTCAATTCGGATTTCTGATGAATGCTTTTAGATATGGAGCACCTCCACACGGTGGAATTGCATTTGGTTTCGACCGATGGGCAGCTCTTTTTGGTGGATCCGATTCGATACGCGATTTTATTGCATTCCCGAAAAACAATTCAGGTAGAGATGTTATGATTGATTCGCCTTCGAAAATATCAATTGACCAACTAAAAGAATTATCTTTGAAAATAGATAGCCAAGAAAAAATATAATTAGTTGAAAATCAAATTATTTACAAATTGAATTTTTATCTTGTGCTTTTTACTAGTGTCAAGTTAAGTGTAGAGTATGATGTAAATGTTGCAGTTAATTTTTGAATTTTGTAATATGATAAAAAGTAAGCATAGCCATAGCTACGTGAATCTTTTTATCATGAAACAAAAACGAAAAGAAACAAGACATGGTACGTCATAATATACTTGTCTTGACACTAGTGTTCAGATTAACTTCAATAATAAAAAATCTATGTTTATTAAAATGTATAAATTTGTTAGTTTGATTTTTGTTGGATGTAAGAAAAAAAGTATTGTACAAAATATAAAGTATTGATAAAAATAGAGAATATGTTTACAGAAAAAAACTTACAACAATTTGGAGACAAGGGTATAAACGAAAAAAATATTTGTCAACAAATTGAAAATTTTAAAAATGGGTTTCCATATCTGAATCTTGTAAAACCAGCTACATACAAATCCGGAATTGTAAAATTGGACGAAAAACAGTTGCAAAAATGCATCAAATTGTATGACAAAGAGTTAAAAATTAAGCAAGCAATAAAATTTGTTCCTGCTTCGGGTGCAGCAAGCCGAATGTTCAAAGCACTATTTGAACTGATCAGTTCTCGAAAGAAATCTGAAGAAGACTATATGAAACAAATGACAGAAAGAGGTTTTCATTCGGTGGGAACTTTTTTTGAAAACATTCAAACCTTCGCTTTTTATAACGATTTACGAGAGGTTTTTTTACAAAACAATGGCAATATTGATGTTTGCTATCAGAAAAAAAATTACATTAAAATTGTAGAAACTCTTTTGAATGAAGACGGATTGAATTACGGAAAACTGCCAAAAGGATTATTGAGATTTCATAAATATTCCGGATATGCAAGAACTTCTTTTACCGAACACTTGGTTGAAGCTGCGCACTTTTGCAAAAATGCTGACGAAACAGTAAAGGTTCATTTCACTATATCGCCTGAACACAAACAGTTGTTCATTAATAAGTTCGACGAAATAAAAGAGCAGTACGAAGACGAATTGAAAGTACAGTTTGAAATTTCATTCTCGTTCCAAAAATCTTCGACAGATACAATTGCTGTAGATCTTGAAAACAAACCTTTTGTTGAAGACGATGAGAAAATATTGTTTCGTCCAGGAGGGCATGGTGCATTAATTGAGAACTTAAATGACATTGATGCCGACATTATTTTTATTAAAAATATTGACAATATTGCACCAGATAGGATTAGAGACGAAACATACATTTATAAAAAAGCTCTTGCCGGTGTTTTGCTCGCAGCTCAAAAAAAAGTATTTGAATATCTTGAACTTTTGGAAAATGAAAATGCAATTGATCTAAAAACAATAAATAAAATAGCTGCCTTCTTGCAAAAAGAATTGTTTATTACTCTAAATGAAGATTTTGACGATCTTGAAAATGCCAAAAAAATCAAATATCTGAAAAGTAAATTAAATAGACCATTCAGAGTTTGCGGAATGGTTAAAAATGAAGGAGAACCCGGAGGAGGACCTTTTTACACAAAATGTGTTGATGGTAGCACTTCTTTACAGATAGTAGAAAGTTCGCAAATAGATAAATCCGATGAAAACCAAAATGAAATATTGTTAAGCTCAACTCATTTCAATCCTGTTGATCTGGTTTGCTCAATAATAGATTACAAAGGACAAAAATTTGATTTATCGAAATTTGTCGATGGGAATACAGGATTTATTTCGCAAAAATCGAAAGATGGTAGAGACCTAAAAGCTCAGGAATTGCCGGGTTTGTGGAACGGTGCAATGGCAAATTGGAATACAATTTTTGTTGAAGTCCCAATTAGTACTTTTAATCCTGTTAAAGTGATAAACGATTTGCTTCGTGAAGAACACCAAGCTTAATAGTTAAAAGTTCAAAGTATATAGATTTCTATTTAAATATCGGATATAAACTTCAAATTTTATTATTAAAAAACAAAAAATGAAAAGTATAAAATCAATCTTAATTTTAATATGTATTATGACATCAAATAGTCTATTCTCACAAGAAAATGAAAACAAGTTCGCAGATTACATTGAAACTGAATCCGGGCTTAAATTTATAATTACTCAACGGGCAAGGGGAGTCCAGGCGAAAGCTGGCGATAAAGTTGCAGTTCATTACAAAGGTACTTTGCTTGATGGAACTAAATTCGACAGCTCTTACGATAAAGACCAGCCATTTGTATTTGAATTAGGAGCCGGGCAAGTTATCAAAGGCTGGGACGAAGGCATTGCACTTTTGCATCAAGGCGATAAAGCTACATTTGTAATTCCGTCAGAATTGGCATATGGCGAACGAGATATGGGAACAATTCCTCCAAATTCCACTTTAATATTTGAGGTAGAATTAATTAAAGTTGAGCAAGGAGTTAGTATTGAAGCTTTTAATGTTGCCGGAAAAGATACTCAAATTACCCAATCTGGTTTGAAATATATTGTTGTTGAACAAGGAAATGGAGATTTCATCAAAAAAAATGAAACAGCAAAGATTCATTACACAGGCTATCTGAGCGATGGTACAATTTTCGATTCATCGGTAAAAAAGGGTAAGGAATTAGAATTTCCGGTAAGTACAGGGAGCATAATTAAAGGACTTGACGAGGGCGTGCTTTTCATGAAAAAGGGCGGAAAGTGTCGTTTAATAATTCCAGCTTCTTTGGGTTTTGGAGATCAAGCTATGGGAAGTATTCCAGCAAATTCAACTTTAATTTTCGATGTAGAATTAATTGATATCATACCTGAAAAAAAGGTTGAAGCTTTTGATATTGAAGGAAAAAAGATTCACAAGACAAACTCCGGTTTAGAATATATAATTGTAAAAGAAGGAGCCGGAAAACAAGCTGAAGCAGGCTTAAATGTCGAGGTTCATTATACAGGATATTTAGAAAATGGCGAAATTTTTGACTCTTCGGTAAAAAGAGGAAAACCAATTGACTTTCCTCTCGGAACAGGGCGAGTAATTAAAGGTTGGGACGAAGGAATTGCAATGATGAAAGTTGGTGGTAAACGCCGCTTGATAATTCCATCTGAACTTGGATACGGAAGCAGAGCCCAAGGAAGTATTCCTGCAAATGCCACTCTTATTTTTGATGTTGAATTAGTTAATGTTAAATAAGTTCCTTTTTTTTGTAAAAATGGAATACATTATTAATATTGTATGCAAAGATTGAAAGTAAATTCGTAAAATATGATAAAGAAAAGCCTTTTGATAGCTTTATTATTTGCATGGACATTATTATTGGTAGTAAGTCTATTATGGAATTTAAAAACTATTAACAATTCAACTTTAACGAATGTAAAAGGACAAACTAAGGCATTTTTCGATCAGATTCAAATTTCGAGAAGATGGAATGCCAAACATGGTGGTGTCTATGTTCCGATTACGGATTCTATTTTGCCAAACAAATATTTAGACATCAAAAATAGAGATATAATAATTGATAGCTTGGGTATTTCTCTTACGAAAATAAATCCGGCTTATATGACAAGGCAAGTTTCGGAGTTGGCTAAAAAGTATAATGCTACACGATTCCATATTACAAGTTTAGACCCAATTCGTCCTCAAAATAAACCCGACTATTGGGAAGCTAACATGTTAAATTCTTTTGAAAATGGAGTAATAGATACTATTGAGCTAATTAATTGGCATAACGAACAGTACTACAGGTATATGGCTCCATTAGAAATTAGAGAAGCCTGCCTAAAATGCCACGCCGACCAAGGCTATGAATTAGGCGATATTCGGGGAGGGATAAGTGTTTCTGTGAAGGCTGAAAAGTATCTGGCAAGTTCTAATGCATTAAAACAAAACATTTGGGTTTTTCATGGACTTATATTAATAATTGGTTTGTCGGTAATTTATTTTATTAGTAGATATATAAATAAGAATTACCTGAAGTTGATAAAAAAGGCCGTACAGCTTGAAAATTACGAAGAAGAACTCTCAGTTCAAAACGAAGAACTTTTGTCTCATCAAGATCAAATAATTAAACAAAAGGATATTGCTGAAAAAGCAAAAGAAAAAGCCGAGTTAGCCTCGCAGTATAAGTCAATTTTTTTAGCAAATATGAGCCACGAAATACGTACTCCCTTAAATGGAATTATTGGTTTCACAAATATTTTGCTCGAACAAGGAGATTTGAACGAGGTGCAAAAAGATCAGATAGATACGATAAAAAATAGTGGAGACAATCTCATTGCCATCGTAAACGATATAATTGATTATTCGAAAATTGAAGCAAACCAATTAGAATTGGAAGAAGCTCATTTAAATTTGTTCAACCTGATAAATGAGACTTTGAAAATGCTAAGCTTTAAGGCAAAGCGTAAAGGTATTGAATTGCATAGTAATATTCATCCGGATATTCCCTCATGGATAATTGGCGATTCTGTCAGAATTAAGCAAGTTTTGATAAATTATTTAAACAATGCAATAAAATTTACGCATCAGGGCTTTGTAGAATTAGATGTCGTTCCTGCAGAAATTAAAGGAAAGAATATAAAAATAAAGTTTTCTGTGATTGATACAGGTATTGGTATTTCTTTGTCAAACCAGTCGAAAATATTTACAGATTATGCTCAAGCAGAAAAATCGACAGCCCGAAAATACGGAGGAAGTGGCTTAGGTCTGGCAATATCTAAAAGGCTTGCTAAATTAATGAATGGCGAGGTTGGATTCGAAAGTGTCGAAAATTCAGGTTCTACCTTTTGGTTTACAGGGAGATATAAAATTGGGAAATCTCCCGGTTATGTCAATTTAAATACAAAGCCAATTAAAGCCAAAAGAAATATTAAGGCATTGCTGGCAGAAGATAATTTGATTAATCAGAAAGTTGCAACAATTTTCTTGAAAAAATATGTTAAGGAAATTGAAGTTGCTGCAAATGGTGCTGAAGCTGTAGAATTTGTAAAAAACGAACATTTCGATTTGATTTTTATGGATATTCAAATGCCTGTTATGGACGGCTATGAAGCTACAAAAAAAATACGTGAAATCGAAGATAGTGAAAATAGAACCAAATCAGTAATAATTGCAATGACAGCAAATGCCTTAAAAGGCGATAGAGAAAAATGTATTGCTATTGGCATGAACGATCATTTGTCAAAACCATTCAAACCAGAAGATTTGGCAAAAATAATTGAGGATTTTGTCTAAGTAACTGTAAATAAATAAGTGCTCTTTTTGATATTTGCAAACGATTTTTAATCAAGCTGTAAAGAAATATAAAATAATCAATAATAAATTAACAATTTCTAATTTCCTTTTGCATTTGTTGTGAATCATTGAAAACTACTCACTTCTAACAACTTTCCTAATACCTTTTATTTTTCTTAGTTTTTGTAGAATAATGTGCAAATGTGTTGTGCTTTTCACTACAATATTTATAGTCCCAATAAATTCATCTTTACTCGAATTTAGGTTTATTCCTCTCATATTTAATTTTAAATCAGACGAAATAAGTTTGGTTATTTCTTCCAACATACCTACTCTGTCGTCTCCCGAAATGCGGATTGCTGTTTTGAACGAAGCATTGGATTCGTCTGTTTTCCATTTAATTGTTTTAATACGAAACTTGTTGTTCAAAACTAAATTTTTGGCATTCGGACAGTTTTTCCTATGTATAGAAATTCCTGTTCCTATAGTTACATATCCGAAAACATTATCGCCAAATATTGGATTACAACATTTGGCAAATCGGTAGTTTATGTTGTCAACCGAACCGTCAATCAGAAAATAGTCCTTCTCTTTTTCTGGCTTAGAATTAATATCTTCAGCCGCGACAGCAGTTTCAGGAATGATAGTTTCAGACTCGTTTGAGCTTAAAAGAACATTTTTAATGTCCTGAATTTCAATAGTATCTCTTGCTATGGCTGAATAAAAATCTATAGCGTTTTGAATTTTCAAACTTTTTAGCAAAAAACTAACTGTTTCATCATCAAATTTTAATTTCCAATTTTTCAGTTTCCGCTTCAAAATTTCTTTGCCATTATCTGCCTCCTTATTTTTTTCTTCCTTTAAAATTTTCTTGATTTTAGATTTTGCTTTTGTTGTTTTTACAAATTTTAGCCAATCTTCACGAGCCCTCTGATTTTTTGAAGTAATAATAAAAACCTGATCTCCGTTTTTTAAAACATATTTCAATGGGACAAGTTTATTGTTTATTTTGGCACTTTGGCATGTCATACCAATTTTTGTGTGTATATCGAATGCAAAATCGAGGATAGTAGAACCTTTCGGGAATTTTTTCAAATCACCATTCGGCGTAAAAACAAAAATTTCGTTGCTGTAAAGGTCAGCCTTGAAACTATCAATTTTATCCTCCTTGTCAAGTTCTTGGCTAACAAGCATTTCTCGGGTTTTCTGAATCCAGTTTTCTACGGTGTTTGATTTTTGTTCGCTTTTATATTTCCAGTGCGCAGCCATTCCCATCTCTGCAATTTCGTCCATTTGTTTTGTGCGAATTTGAATTTCAACCCATTTGCCCTCCTTGCTCATCACAGTTGTATGCAAAGATTCATAACCATTGTTTTTTGGAAACGAAATCCAATCCCTCAGTCTGTTGGTGTTGGGAATATATAAATCGGATACTATAGAATAAACTTTCCAACAGTCAGATTTTTCTTTGCTCTCAATTATTATTCTTATGGCAAAAAGGTCATAAACTTCCTCAAATTCAACATTTTGTTTTTGAATTTTCCGATAGATAGAACTTATTGATTTTGTTCGCCACGAAATTTTAAAATCATAGTTTTGAGATTTTAGTTTTTCATTTATAGGTTTAAGAAAATAATTAATAAATGATTCCCTGCTTCTCTCAGTTTCAATAATTTTATCTTGAATAGAATGAAACATTTGGGGATTTTTTATTTTCATTACAGAATCTTCCAGTTCGAGCTTTATATTGTAAAGCCCGGCCCTGTGAGCAAAAGGAGCATAAAGGTATTCTGTTTCTGAAACGATTTTATCTTTTTCTTCTTTAGTAGATTCAACAAATGTTCTGATTATATGCAAATGTTGGGCAAGTTTTATTAAAATAACTCTGATATCATTTGAAACAGCTTTTAGAAGTGCATTGATATAGTCCGATTTTAAGCTTTTTTCATTAACATTCAAATCCGAAATTTTTTCGATTTCGACAATAGTTTTTGCTATTTTTTCACCGAATTCATTTTTGAGTTCATCAATTGTTATGATTTTACTTTTGTAAGGATTAAGCAAAAATATACAAACAATAGAAAATGCTTGCAAACCGATTTCTTCCATTGCAATTCTCGCAGTAATTAATATTTCAGAAATTTCAACTTCATTATTGGATTTTTTCGCGTATGCTTGAAGTTTGGCAAAAGCTAAGTCAAGCATTTTTGCCTCTTCTGTTTTTATTGTTGGTTTTAAAAGTTCAAGCAGGAATTTATATTCTGTATTTATTTTTAGCATTATTTTCTATTCAATTTTTACGAAAAGGAAAAGTACAATTATATTGAAACAAAAGCAACTTTTGCAATTTATTACTCAAGTTTCGCACATTAAATATAGCTATAAATTCAATATTTCGTAGTTTGAACACAAATCAAGGCATGAAACTAAAGCCTTTTCTATCAGTATTTTAATGAAAAAAATCTGAATCAGTAAATATTTCGGTTTGCCACAAGTTTTAAACTTGCAGCAGTTTGGCAAAAAGTCCTGAAAGGACGAAATGTAAAAGCATAGGGTGAAAACCCTACGAAAAAAAACACAGAAGAAACAAAATCCTGTAGGGATGAGATCAGAATCTATCGTTTGTAATTTCTATACCATTTAATAATTTCAGCCTTTCAGGATTCACAAAATGATGATGGCATTTCATTCTCAGGGTTTACACCCAGAGCTATAACATTCCGTCCTTTCAGGACTTTCGTTTAATATTTGACAATATCACAAGGTTTTACAAAAAAATTTCTTAATTTCAACAAATGAAAAATGCCAATTTTTCTAAAAAGTTAATATTCTTAATCCAACTTTTTAAATCGTATTGTAGTCTGTGAAATGAAAGAATTTTGTATGGACAAAAATATCATATAAATTTACGAACTATTTTTTAATAAAATTTTTATAGAATGAATTCATTTTTTACTGAATATTTTAAGTTGTTTTTGAAGAACAATAAGTTTTTTATCCTATTATTTTCAATGATTTTTATTTTTCAAACTCAAGCCCAACAATGGAATGAGATAATTAAGGCAGTTGCCACAGATAGAGATTCTGTCGATTGGTTTGGAATTTCGGGAAGCATTTCGGGCAATTATGCCATAATTGGAGCAATGGGCGAAGACGATGATGTTGCTGGTCGTGCCAATTACAGCAATTCGGGTTCTGCATATATTTTTGAAAAAAATGAATATGGTCATTGGATTCAAAAACAGAAATTAAAAGCTTCCGACAGAGATATTGAAGACTATTTTGGCTGGTCTGTAGCAATTTCAGGGAACTATGCGGTTGTTGGTGCTGTGTTTGAAGACGAGGATGTTTTTGGTGCTGATTCATTGAGCAGTGCAGGCTCTGCATATATTTTCGAAAGAGATAACATGGGAGTTTGGGCAGAAGTACAAAAAATTGTTGCTGCCGATCGTGAAATACAAGACTTCTTTGGATATTCGGTTGATATTTCAGGGAGTACTTTAATTGTAGGTGCTGTTTATGAAGATGAAAATCAAAACTTAACTGCTTCGGCGAGCAATGCTGGCTCTGCCTATATTTTCGAAAGAAATGGTATAGGAAATTGGGTGCAAGTACAAAAAATTGTGCAATCAGACCGAATGAACGATGATAGATTTGGTTTTACAGCTCATATCCATAATGATATATTGATTGTTGGGGCTATAGGTCAGGACTACGATACCAGTGGAAATAGCAGCAAACTGTTTGCAGGGGCTGCCTACATATTCGAAAAAGATGGATTGGGAGTATGGAATGAAACTCAAAAAATTGTTGCTTCTGATAGAGAACAATTTGATTATTTTGGGTATTCTGTCGATATCATTGAAAACTGGGCAATCGTTGGAGCGTATCATGAAAATGAAGATTCGCTTGGAGGAAATACATTAGATAATTCAGGATCGGCTTATGTATTTGAAAAAGACTCACTTGGAACTTGGTCTGAGAAACAAAAAGTTACTGCCGGCGAAAGAGCTGTCGATGATTTGTTTGGATATACTGTTGCAATTTCCGAAAATTTTATCGCTGTGGGAGCGAAAAACGAAGATGAAGATGCTTTTGAAACTAATACCCAAGATGATGCAGGTTCGGCTTATATCTTCAAAAAAAACAATCTCGGAGTTTGGAATTTCGATAAAAAGATTGTCGCATCGGATAGAGCGGCAAACGATGCTTTTGGAGCTTTTGTAGATATTTCTGAAAATGACATTTTAATTGGAGCATATCTTGAAGATGAGGATATTAGTGGAGTAGATTTTTTGTCAGCATCAGGTTCTGCATATATTTATAATACCTGTGCTACCATTGAATACGACACCGAATCTATTTGTGAAGGCGATAGCATTTTTCTTGAGGGAAATTATCAAACAGTTGCCGGAGAATATTACACAAATTTTATAAGTACTGGAGGTTGCGATAGTACAGTAATTGTAAATTTGAGTTTTAATCCTGTTTTTGAGTTTACTGAAAATGTTTCTATTTGCGATGGCGACAGTATATTGGTTGCCGGTGTATTTCAATCAACTGCTGGAACTTATCCTGTTTTATATAATACAATTCTTGGATGCGATAGTATAGTCAATACCGAATTGAATATTTATCCTGTTCCAATAATTGCGTACAATGTTTTCCCGGATTCTAATAATCTTGGAAATATTGATTTGTCGATAAGTGGTGGAAGCTCGCCATATTATTTCGAATGGAGTAATGGAGAAACAGTGGAGGATATTTCAGAACTTCAAAGCGGAGAATATTCTGTTACAGTTTATAATATTTATGGCTGTGCGAGCACCGAGTTAATTTCTGTTCCGCTATATGATTATATACAGGATTATACCATTTCAGAATTAAAAGTTCTTCCTAATCCCACAGAAGGTATTTTTACAATACAAAATATTTCAGGCTCAATGATTTTTATTTATAATCCTTTAGGTGAATTGCTCGAAACATATTTATCAGAAAAACCTGTGGTAAATTTCGATATATCACATTATAAAAATGGATTATATTTTATTAAAGCTGTAAATGAAAATATGGTTTTTACTGCAAAATTACTGCTAGAGAAATAGTTTTTTTTATTGTCATTTTATTTTCGCAACTCCTTTTGCTTATATCTGCATTAGTTTTCTATCTTTGCTGTATAGCTTTACCACCATAGATGAGATTGTTAATCCATTCGATGTTATGGATATTAAAAATAAAAAATATAAAAAAATATCAGGAATTTTCTGGATACTAATGACTTATGCAAGTGTGTCGGAGCGAAAATGAAAATTTGACACATATACTCTTTGAATAAACAGATAAAAAATTATTGTTAGGCTATTTAGTGCCTCTAACCTGAATAATTCATAAATATTTCTACTACAAGCCCAAACTGCACATCATCTTTGACCGTCCTCAATTTTTATTCCATCAAAATAGCTCGCTATTACTCAAAAATAAAAATCTGTGGTAGTTCAAATCTGACACA
>JABHKC010000049.1 GCA_018692315.1 Bacteroidota bacterium
TTGCTTCCGTTTAACTTGATAATACAAAGATAAAACACTGCTACATAAATCGTTTTTTTAGCTAAAAAAAACAGCCTCCTTTTTGTCCACTTGAAAAATATCAAGGTCAAACAGCCTCCTTTTTGTCTATTACACCCAAAAAGATGATGACTAAAGTACCAAATCTTTATATGCTTTCATTAGTTTTGGCTATATGTTGCTATTATTTTACTCGCTATTACTGAAATTCATTTTATTATTAGAAAGTTTAGTTAAAATAGTCTTTGTACAATTTAACAATAATTATTGGTTAGTTTTCAAAATTTGAAGGCATTACTTTTTTAGTTTTAGCACCAAGGTTTTTAATATCTTCAGCTCTTTTTACCAAATTCCCCTTACCTTCATAAAGCTTATTTATTGAACTTTCATACGATTTTTTTGTCGAATCTAATTTTTTACCAATATCATTTACATCTTCAATAAAGCCAACAAATTTGTCGTACAAAGCACCACTCTGTTTTGCAATTTCAAAAACATTTTGGCTTTGATATTCCTGCTTCCATATACTAGAAATCAATTTCAGCGATGCAATCAAATTTGTAGGACTAATCAATAAAATTCGCTTATTATAAGCATAATTCCAAATAGTATCATCGTGCTGTATTGCAAGCATATAAGCCGGTTCTATAGGTAAAAACATCATTACAAAATCTAAACTTTTACTGCTAAACATATCCTGATAGTTTTTTGAGCTTAAATCGTTGATGTGGTTTTTAATTGCTTGAATATGCTCATTTAAAGCTATTTCCTGTTCATTTTTCGTATGGCTATTTGCAAAACGCTCGTAAGCATTCAATGAAACTTTAGAATCAATAATCAGAATTTTCTCGCCCGGATAATGAATTAAAACATCCGGTTGATAGCGTTTTCCTTCCTCATTTTTCACCGATTGTTGAATAAAATATTCTCTATTTTTTACCAATCCGGAAGTTTCAAGAATGTTTTCGAGGATCATCTCGCCCCAATTTCCTTGAGTTTTCGATTGTCCTTTCAAAGCATTGGTTAAATTATTTGCCTCAGTACTAATTCGTTGATTTAGCTCCACAAGATTTTTTATCTCATTTTGTAGCGAAAATCTTTGTTTCGATTCTTTGTCGTATGTTTCCTCAACTCTTTTTTCGAAATCCTTAATTTTTTCATTCAGCGGATTTAGCAAAATGCCCAAATTGGTTTTATTTTCTTCTGTAAATTTTTTCGATTTATCTTCAAGTATTTCATTGGCGATATTCTTGAACTCAAGGTTAAATCTATTTCTAATTTGCTCTAATTCAGCTTTTTGCTCATCGTGTCGCTTTTCGACATTTTCATTATCTGCAATTTTCTTCGAAAGTTCTTTATTTAGCTCGATAATTTTTTCTTGCAATTTTGCTAGTTCTATGTTCATTGAGTTTTTTTGCTCAGAAAACTCGAATTTTATGTCAGTTAAATTTTGTAACAGATTAGATGTTTTTTCATTTGCAACCTCATTTTCAATCTCACTTTGGATTAAGTCTGAATTCAGTTTTTTGTTTTCGTGCAAAAATGAATCGTAATCTTCCTGACTTACTTTATTTTTTTCAAATCTGTATTTTGCAAAAAACCAAATTGAAATTGCCCCAAATAATATCCCGACAAATATATATAGAAAGTCCATTTTTTTTATTTTAAACTATTGTAGTTTTGAAGATTAGTTGAAAAATTTGTTTATAAACAAATTTTCTTTTTTCTAGCTTTTGCTTTTTCCGACCCATGTTCAATTGCTTTATTCAAATCATTACAAGCTTTGTCGAGATCAGAAATTTCATAATATGCCGCTCCTCTATAAAAAAAAGCATCAGCGGTTTTTTCAAGTTTCAACGATTTAGAAAAATCCTCAATTGCTATTTTATATTCCTTTTTGGAAAGATAAAAAATACCTCTTTGCAAATATGCATTTGAACATTTATCGTTAATTTCAAGCGCTTTGTTGAAATACTGAATTGCCTGAATATCTTTACCAACTTTAGAATACGCTTCGGCACAATTATAATATGCTGCAAAATTTTTTCTATCACGGGCAATCACTTTGGTAAAATCTTTTATTGCCTCTCTGTAATTCTCAACTTTTTTTTGCGAAATTCCTCTTTTTAAAAACAAATCGGCTGTGCGTACCCGAAACTTAGAATAAAGTATATTAAAATCTCCAATTGCCTTTTTGTATTCTCCAATTTCGAAATAAGAATTTGCACGAAATTGAAAAATATTTTTTTCTTCGATTTTGTTTTTTATTACTTCATCGAAATCTGAAATTGCTTTTATGTATTCTTTTTTACGATAAAACAAACTTCCTCTAATTACTTTAATTTTAGCATTTTGTGGCTCGTAAGCTAAAGCTTTAGTCAAATCTGAAATTGCATTGTCTATATTTGAATTTTCCTCAAAAAGTTTTGCTCTATTTATATATACAGAGGCTTTTTTTGTGTTGAGTTCGATTGCTTTGGAGAAATCCTTCATAGCCAAATCGAACCTTTTCAGTTTAAAATACAATTCACCTCTATTTTCGAAAGCAGGTAAATAGTTAGTTTTTAGTTCAATTATTTTATTGAAATCGGCAATTGCTTCATTATTTCTATTCAATTGTACAAAAGTATTTGCTCGATTCAGGTAAGCAGAAAAATAGTCATTTTTGATTTTTATTGCCTTGTTAAAATCAGAAATTGCTTTTTCATTTTCATTTAAAAAATTGTAGCAAACACCCCTATCGTGATACGCTTCGTAATAGTCAGTATGATTTTTTATTACGTAAGAAAAATCTTTAATGGCATTTTCATATTTCTTTTCGTTCATTAAATCAACTCCCCTATCGTAATAGAAATTTACGCTTTGAGCTAAATTAATATTAATTGTAATTGAAAAAAACAAAAGTATATATAGAAATTTTTTCACAATTATTAAACTCACTGATGATAAATAGGGTTTAAAAAAGAGAAAGTGTATTATTCGCCCAGCAAGCCCCTACCGGTTTTTTTGAACTTATTCTCTTTTTTCATCTTTTTAATGATATTGTCTAAAATTCCATTAATGAAATTGCTACTTTTTTTGGTACTGTAAAGTTTCGACAATTCAATGTATTCGTTGAATGAAACACGAATTGGTATTGATTCAAAATCAACAATTTCTGTAATTGCAATTTGAAGTATCAGAATGTCAATAAATGCAATTCTGTCAACTTCCCAATTTTGGGTAAAAGAATTTATTAATTCTCTGTGTTCGTCTTTATAAAAAATTGCACGCCGGAATAATTTTTTTGCAAATTCTTCGTCTTCTTCGTCTCTGAAAAGTGGCAGCAGCTCTGTATATGCCTTATCGTCAGCCCTAAACTGTTTAATAGTTTTTAAAATCATGCTGACAATATATTCAATATCGTCGTTCCAATATATGCTTTCTTCTTCGAGGGTAGTATCTAAACTTTCGGAGAATAGGAAAAACTTTGAAAATATTTCGGAAACAATTTTTTTATCAGCAATATACGATTTCGATTCATTTGCCATATATTCCTTATATGGCTCAAATTCTTTCAACTCGTAATATAGATTTTTTATTAAATCGGGATTTTTTGACCAGGTTAATTTTTGATTTTGCACAAAGTGGTTCAATTGACTGTTTATAGACAATTGATGAATCAACCGATTGTCTATAAATTTTGTATTTGGATTTATGTCTTCTGAATTTTGTATATTTTTTTGTCTTGCATGTTCAATTCTTATTTTAGCAAAATCGGATATTTCTATAATCAGAAGCATTAAATAATGATACAGATCGTAAGATTTATGAATACTAAAAAATAATTGTTGTTCGAATTTGCTGAAGGAACTTTCATCAGATTGGAAATAGGAATATAAAACCTGTAATACTTTAATTCTTATAAGTCTTCTGCTTATCATAATTTTATTTTAAGTCAAAAAAATACTTCAATATTTCAAAAGTAATGCTCAGAAATAATTAACAATCTGAAAATTACAGTTCTCAGCCGCAACACTGCTTGAACATGCTTAAATCTTTTAGTTCAAAATTGTCGATATAATCAAACGACAATTTATTTTCCGAATATGCTTTTTTTATGAAAACAATAGCCGAGTTTTTATACTTTTCGCTTCTTGTTGCATCTATCAATAGCAAATACCCCATAATTATATTTCCTGCCATTTCTACAAGTCGGCGAGCATGAAAATCTAAATATTCTTCATCGTTTACAATGAGGACTTTGTTTCTCGCATTTTCATATTCGAATGTCATAGAAACTAATGTTCTTTTTTGAAAATCGAATTCAGGTTTTAGTTCTGTCTTTTCGTATTCTTTAATTTGTTTTAAATAGGCATTCGAAGTAACTCCAAGAATTGCAGCTACTACTTGCAATTGCGAAGTCCCCTCATAAATTGAAGTTATTCTGGCATCGCGATAGATTCTTTCTATTGGAAAATCTTTTATAAATCCTGCACCACCATAAATTTGAATTGCGTCGTAGGCAATCTGGTTGCAATACTCACTCGAAATTAGCTTAAGCATAGGAGTATAAGAATTTGCCAGCCTCTGGTAATGCTTCATTTCCTTTTTTTCTACTGCATTAAGTTTTCTTTCGTTTGAGATATGAAAATATGATTTGTAAATATCTATATATCTGGAAGTTTCGTAAAGAAGTGAACGTTCGGCATTTAGTTTAGCTTTCATATTTGTAAGTAGCTCATAAACTCCTGGGAAATGTCGGATAGTTTTTCCGAATTGGATTCGTTCATTTGCATACTTTAGTGCTTCGCGATAGGCTGCTTCAGAAATACCTAATGATTGTGCTCCAACGCCAAGTCGTGCTCCGTTCATAAGAGACATTACATATTTTATCAAGCCCATTTTTCGGTTTCCAACAAGAGTTGCAGGGGCATCCTTAAAAACCAATTCGCATGTTGGCGAACCCTTAATTCCTAATTTATTTTCAACCCTCCTTACTATGTGGCCATCACTTTTTTTATCATAAATAAAAAGAGAAAGTCCACGTCCATCTGTACTATCTGGTTCTGAACGAGCTAATATTAGGGAAATATCAGCATCTCCATTAGTAATGAATCTTTTTACTCCGTTGAGAAGCCACACATTTTTCTCTATATCGAAATGTGCATTGAGCTGAACTGCTTGAAGGTCGGAACCTGCATCTGGCTCAGTTAGAGTCATGGCTGCTGTAGCTCCTTGGTTGAATCTTGGCAAAAACTCGTCTTTTAATTCTTCAGTAGCGAATTCGTGAATAGTTTCTGCACAATCCTGAAGTCCCCAAATATTTGCAAAACCGGCATCGGCTCGTGAAACTATCTCGGCTGCAATTACATACGGAACAATAGCAAAATTTAAACCGCCATATTTTCGGGGTAAAGACATTCCAATTAATCCTGCTTTTGTTAGAGCTTCGTGATTTTCTGCTGTTCCTTTTGCATAAACTACATGATCGTCAACTACTTTTGATCCTTCTAAATCGACCGATTCTGCATTCGGAGCGATTATATTTCCACTAATATCTCCTACAATTTCTAGCACTTTGTGATAGCTATCGAGGGCATCTTCAAAATCGACCGGAGCATAATCAAACTTATCCTTATCTTCAAAATTCCGTTCTTTTAGGGCAACAATTTTGTTCATTAAAGGATGAGTTAAGTGAAATTTTAAATCTTCGTTATCTATATAAAAATTTGCCATGTTTTCTATTTTTCTATACTAAAACTCATTTTGTCAATTATTAATTATTAATTGCAAATTACTTCGAGTTTTTTTTATAATATTTTATCATTTTTTGAATTACATCAGAAATATCGCCAATAATTACATAATCTGCAATTTTATTTATCGGTGCATTTTCGTCCTTATTTATAGAAATTATCATTGCTGACTGATCCATTCCTGCTGTATGCTGAATTTGCCCGGAAATTCCACAAGCAATATAAAGTTTAGGTCGAACAGTAACTCCTGTTTGTCCTACCTGGCGATCGTGCTCAATAAATCCGGCATCGACTGCCGCACGAGAGCCACCAACCTCTGCTCCTATCAATTTTGCAAAATCGAATAATAGATTGAAATTCTCTTTTGAACCAACACCATAGCCACCCGAAATTAGCAATTGAGAGCTTTTTATATTTGCTTTACTTTTTTCAATTTGTCTGTCAATTATTTCTACAACAAAATCGTCATCTGAAACATAGTCAGTTACTTTCAAATTTCTGACATCGGCTTTATAATTTTTATCAAAAATCTCTTTTTTCATAACACCTTCTCTAACTGTTGCCATTTGAGGGTGCATTTCAGGATTTATGATTGTTGCAATAATATTTCCACCGAAAGCAGGACGAATCTGATACAGAAGATTGTTGTATGACTTTTTGATTTTATTGTCGAAATGATCTCCAATAATCAAGCTTGTGCAATCGGCTGTAAGT
Organism: Bacteroidota bacterium; assembly: GCA_018692315.1. Taxonomy (NCBI): domain Bacteria; kingdom Pseudomonadati; phylum Bacteroidota; species Bacteroidota bacterium. The sequence continues at coordinate 6,471 of JABHKC010000049.1, forward strand.
CCACTTTTTGTGGCAGAAGCAACTCTTGGAGCCAAATCTCTACCAATGGAACTTGCTCCAAAAAGCACAATCTGAAAATCTTGCTCTTGAATGAGTTTAACAACTATTGAAGCATGTGGTAGAGTTACAAAAGGATAAAGTCTTAAATCGGATGCAATATGCACTATATCAACGCCAAACGGAACTATTTGTTTTTCGACACCTGCAAGATCGGAACCAATAACAATTGCTTCGAGTTTACAATTAAGTTCGTTTGCCAATGACCTACCTTTTGTCAATAATTCAAAGCTAATATCTGCAACTTTTCCTTCATCAATTTCACAATAGACTAATATATTTTTCATCTTTATTGTAAGTTTTTGTCTTTTCTATAATTTTTTGAATAAAATCACTACCCAATGGTGTGGTTATTTAGCAATTCAACAATTAATTTTTCTATTTCTTTTTTAGAATCATCAATCTTTTTTGCTTCTTTGGCAGTGAATACAACATTTTCAATTTTCTTAACCTTAGTAGGAGAACCAGATATTCCAAGATATTGAGAATCGGCATTCAAATCGACAGCACTCAATTCTTTAATTTCAAGATATGGTCTGGTATATAATTCAATATAATCTTCAGCTGCATCTTGTCGTTCAGTCAAAGTTAAGGCATGTTTGTATTTTAGCAACTTTTTTGCATTTCTTGCTCTACAAGCTGGTGCAGAGCTATGAATAGTAAGCAAACAAGGAGTTTTAGTTTTGACAGTTTCGGTGCCTCGCTCCAATCTTCGCCTCACAATTATTTCGTTTTCATCTATCGATAAAATTTCCTCAGCATAAGTTATTTGAGGGATACTTAGTTTTTCGGCAATCTGAGGTCCTACTTGTGCTGTATCACCGTCAATTGCTTGTCTGCCAGCTATAACTATATCGTAAGGTTCCAGTTTTTTTATTGCGAGAGATATTACATATGATGTTGCAAGCGTATCGGAGCCAGCAAATTTTCTGTCTGTAATTAAAATTCCATTGTCGGCACCTCTAAATATAGCTTCTCTAATAATTTCTGCTGCTCTTCCTGGTCCCATTGTCAAAATGGTGATAGTTGCTTCAGGATTTTTGTCTTTTATTCGTAGAGCTTGTTCGAGGGCGTTTAGGTCTTCTGGATTAAAAATTGCCGGTAATGCACCTCGGTTTACAGTGCCATCGGCTTTCATTGCATTTTTTCCAACGTTCCGTGTATCAGGAACTTGTTTTGCAAGAACAATAATCTTCATTCGTTTCAATTTAAAATTTCTAAATTAGAATTTTGCCGCAAAGGTAAAATAAGATTGGAAACTAAAAAATCGTAGGCTCGTCAAAAAATTATTTGAATTGAAATAAAAAAACTCCCATCAAATTAATGATGAGAGTTTTTATAAGCGGCAATTAAATGCCTGAATATATGAATGTTAAACTAATTTTATATAGTTCCTTGTTCTAACATTGCATTTGCTACTTTCAAGAATCCGGCAATATTCGCTCCTTTTACATAATCAATATATCCGTCTGCATCTTTTCCATATTTTTCGCAAGCTTCGTGAATACTGACCATAATTCCGTGAAGTTTTTCATCAACTTCTTCTGCCGACCAGTTCAATTTCATAGAATTTTGAGACATTTCTAAACCAGAAGTTGCAACACCACCAGCATTTACAGCTTTTCCGGGACCGAATAATAATTTATTCTCTGCAAAAACTTCAATTGCTTCCGGTGTAGATGGCATATTTGCACCTTCTGCTATACATAGGCAACCATTTTCTGCAAGTTTTTGAGCATCCTCTTTGTTCAATTCATTTTGTGTTGCACAAGGTAGAGCTACATCACATTTCACTTCCCAAGGAGTTTTACCGGCATGAAATTCTGCATCAAATTCATAAGAATAAGGTTTTACAATATCTTCGTTTGTTGCTCTGAGTTCTAACATATAATCAATTTTTTCGCCGGCGATTCCGTCTTTATCATAGATGTATCCATCAGGTCCTGAAATTGTTACAACTTTTCCTCCAAACTCTGTAGCTTTTTTGGCTGCACCCCAAGCTACATTTCCAAAGCCTGAAATTGCAACTCTCTTTCCTTCAAATGTTTCGCCTTTAGTTGCAAGCATTTCTTTGGCAAAATATACTGTCCCGAATCCTGTAGCTTCAGGTCTGATAAGGCTTCCACCCCAGTTTATACTTTTTCCGGTCAAAACACCTGTGTTTTCTCTTGCAAGCTTCCTGTACATTCCATACATAAAACCAATTTCTTTGGCTCCAACGCCAATATCACCGGCAGGGACATCAGTGTCAGGACCAATAAATTTCCATAATTCTAACATAAATGCCTGGCAAAATCTCATAATTTCGCCATCTGATTTTCCTTTAGGATTGAAATCTGAACCACCTTTTCCGCCTCCGATAGGCAGAGTAGTCAAACTATTTTTGAAAATTTGCTCGAATCCGAGGAATTTTAAAATGCTTAATGTTACGCTTGGGTGAAATCTTAAACCACCTTTGTATGGTCCGATTGCATTATTAAATTGTACTCTGTATCCTAAATTCACATGAACTTTCCCATGGTCGTCTGTCCAAGGTACTTTGAAAGAGAACACTCTATCAGGCTCTATTAGTCTTTCAATTATTCCTGCTGTTTCGAATTGTGGATTTTCGTTATATATTTCTTCAATAGATTCTAAAACTTCTCTTACTGCTTGAAGATATTCTACTTCGCCTTGGTGTTTTTTGGCGAGTTCGTTCATTATTTTTTCTACGTTCATAATATTTTGTTTTAAATAAATAAAAATTAGTTTTAAAAGACAGTGCAAAAATACTTCTGCCTTGTAAACTACACAAGAAATGAAGGTCTGAAAAAAACGGTTTTCAATTGATATTTATCAATACTTCAAATAATAATTATCAAGGAAACTTCTAAAAATGCAAATTTCTTCGTTGCTTCAAAATTTCAAAATCCTCATTTACATTAGTAAACTGCGGTTTTGAAATTTCTTACGCCTTGAAATTAACTATTTTTAGAAGTCCCATCAAGATATTTTCTAAATAATTGAAAAAATCGTGCTTAAAACGTATTTTAGCATTTTTTTTAGGGAAGTTTTATTGTAATATTTCTAAGGGTTTTACTGAATTTTAGATGACAAACATGAGCAATGATAACAAAAATTTGAAACTTATTAAAGAAGACCTAAATAAAAGAAATAAAGAAATTGATTGTATTTATAAGGTTGATGAGATCTTAAAAAAATTTGATAATCCGATTGAAGAGATTTTTAAACTGTTATTGAAGATTATTCCTCAGGCATGGCGATTTCCCGAAATATGCAAGATTAGGATAAATTATAATAGTTTGATTGTTTCGGATGAGAATTTAGTTGAGACCGACTTAAAACAAATTGCACCCATCAGTACAGAAGATCAGGCAGTTGGAGAAATACAGTTATATTACATAAAAACTGTGAAATCGGAAAAAGGCATTTTTTCTATAGAAGAGCAAAAACTACTGAATACCATTGCTGAAAAAATTGGTAATTTCATACTATACAAAAAGTTACGCAAATCGATAACGAAAATAGATAAAGAAAAAAAGCTAAATTTTGAAGAACAAAACACTTCCGAAAAATTATTAAATTGGCTTAAAAGTTTGAAATTGTCCAATGATGAAATTTCGCAGTTTACTCGAATAAAAATAAATTTCAGAAAAAATGAAACTATTTGTAAACAAGGGGCAATTGCTTCATACATAATGATTTTGGAAGAAGGGCTTACAAAAAATTTTCTGGAAGGAAACCACGACAAAGGAGTAAATTTCAAAATTGTAAAACCATTCGATTTTATTGGACTATCGTCGATGTTTGGCGACAAAAGATATCATTTTTCGGGATCGACACTTGTTGCTTCAAAAATTTTCCTGATTGATGCAGAAGTATTTCTGAATACAATTAAGAATAATTATGAGTTTGCAAAAATAGTAATGAATTGGTATTGCAGCACTATTAACGACCATTTGCAACGATTGTCGTGTATTGCAAATAAGCAAGCCTTAGGAAGAATTGCAGAAATTCTAATTTATCTCACCAATGACGTTTTTGAAAATTCGACCATAGACCAATCAATTTCACGAAAAGATATTGCAGAACTTGCAGGAATGTCCACCGAAAGTGCAGTCAGAATTCTATCGGAACTGAAAAATGATAAGATCATTAAAATAACTAAATCCGGGATAGAAATCACTAATCCTAAGTTGCTGAATTCTATTAGTTTGGCTGGGTAATTTTCGAATTAGGACATTCAAAAAAAACCCGCTAAGCGAAGATTGCATCTTCGCTTTAAAACTCAAATAGTTTTTAACTATTCGGCTAATAATTGTACGGTTTGTCCTGCTCATGTATTTGATATGATGTTGCCATATAAAATTTTATTGCAAATGTAGTTGAAAACTACAAAAAATGAAAGCGAAGATGCAATCTTCGCTTAGTGGGGCTAATAAAATTTGGCTGGGAAATAAAAACACAAATTCTCAAAAATCATTATCCAAAAATCAAATAGTATTTCAAAATTTCCGCTGATTTAGAACCGTAAATATACAACACAACCATTTATTGACAAATGCCAACATTCAGCTTATTTCGGATTTCCGAAATGATTGTTATGGAATTGTCTAAGAATGTGCAGCTAATGGATAAAATATGATATAAGGAGTATAGGTTATCTATTCCAAATTAAATCAGATCTTTCTATATTGAACAATGCACTCTCAATTTTACTTATCCATATTACTATTTTTTTATTTTCATTTTCTTTTAGTAATCTTTGAGACTCTGAAACTTCTTTTGTAAAAACACCCTTAGGGTACTTAAGCATTAGTTTTGAATAATGATAATGAAGGAATTCCATTTCAGGAAATACTAATTTCTCTTCACGAATTTGTTTTTCATTGGTAAAAAAGTAAGAAAAAGAGTCAATCGTTTTAACTGGATCATAATACTTATTATTAGAATCTACTTTTTTTACATAAAAACTATTTGAGTCATTCCATATAACATATCCCATTTTGTTAATATTTGAAATACACCCAGAGCATCCTTTATAAAATATTACTATTGTGTCAACACCTGCATTCAATAAATCATTATAAATCATCTCCAATTCTTTCTCAACATTAATGTTATACGGTATTGCGTTTACTCTTTCCTTTTCCTTGATGGATATACAAGAAGAAAGGCAAACAGACAAGAAATATATAAAGAATGTTTTCATAATTAATCTTAATGTGGTTGAGCACTACCTTCTAAATATTTTGGATCACCTAATTTGACATTTAATCCTTTTCTGTTTGCTTTTCTAACATGTCTCTTTTTTGAATAAGTGCCAATTCTATAAAACTGCCTGAAAGAAGTTTCAAACTGCTCGACTATACTATTATGATCAGCTTTGCTTAGTTTTGGTTTTGTAAATCGTAACCTAACATGTCCGCCTATTTCATGCAATGCAGAAACTCCTCTTGTATATAATGATGCATCGACCCAACCTGGAATGAATTTTTTAGACATCAAATCACTTGGGTTGTATTTAGTATTCATTACTTCCCCAACTACTTTGGGATTTTTAGCTATATAAACTTTTGTTCCATCTTTAGTAGTTGCAGCACTAAATCCTAAGTCTTTTAAACTTTTATTCTCTCTAGCCTGATTAATTCATAAACTTTTTTTTTCATATAGTTTTTTAAATTTTCAAGCTCAAATTAATTAATATTAATGAGTTTTGTTTAATTTTTGTATTTGGGTTTAAATTTTTTCGCACTTTAATTAGAATGATTCTAAA
>JABHKC010000050.1 GCA_018692315.1 Bacteroidota bacterium
CTTTCAGTACATGCTCAGACCACGCTTTGTCAGGGGCTTAGCAGCTCCAATGTTCAATCGGCCTCTATTATCGAGCCCTCTGCGAACTTAAGTTTTATTTCTATATTTTTAAAATATTAAAGGTGGCTTTATCAAAATCAGAAATATAGTTTTTGTCCTGTTTTATTCTGAAAATGTCATATTCGCCCTCTGCCTTAAGTTTTGCCTCTAATGCCGAAACTTTCCCTTTGTCTAATAAAATTGGATAATCGGACAATTCCAGAAATTTATCCAGAAATACTACCCAATCTTTCATATTCATTACAATTCCCCTGCTGGCTCTGTTTTCGGCTAAATCTAAATAAGCTGTTACAATTCTTTGCAATTGTTCAAGATGCTTACTTTCTAAATAGTTTTTGGCGATACTCACATCCGATTTTAGGATTTTCCCATCAGGTGCATTTTTCCACGATTTTAGTCCCATGAATATTTTAGTGGCATCGGCTTTGGTATAAATAATTTCGGCTGCCGTTTTTCCTTGTATTGCCCAGTGCATTTTATTCTGTGTGGTGGCAAAAACTCTTTTGTAATAAATGCGTCTTTATTATAATCGGCAGAAAGGGCATAAATATCTGTTATTTTCTGATAGAACCGTCTTTTGCTCAAGCGTATTTCCCTGATGCGCTCCAACATTTCCTCGAAGTAGTCTTTGCCAAAATGTTTCATTTGCTTTAAACGCTCATCGTCCATGGCAAAGCCTTTAATGATGTATTCGTGCAAAATTTCGGTAGCCCATTTTCTAAATTCAAGAGCTCGCTCGGAGTTTGCTCGATAACCAACCGCTGTAACCGCCCTTAAATTATAGTATTTAACTTCCTTTTCCTGTGTTTTTCCAACAATAGCACCGTGTTGAGTGGTGTGTCGGAAATCCCGACATACCACTTTTTCATCTAATTCGCCACTCGTAAATATGTTTTTCAGATGCTCGGTAATTGTACTTCTTCCTTTTTCGAACAGTTGACTCATTAACTTTTGTGTAAGCCACAGTGTATCGTTCTGAAAATAGACCTCAATATTTACTTTCCCTTTTTTGGTTTGGAAAATAACGAAGTTTGGTATTTTTTGTAAATCATTCATTTATAGTATCATTATTTAACAATTTGTATGGCTTTATTTAATTGCATATTTTCTTTCTCTATTAATAAATGCTGTTGTTCCACCTTCAAGAATATCACACACATGCTCTCTTATTCCTTGTGAATCTAATATTGATTTAATTTCATCGTCTTTTATGCGAGTATTTTCAATACTACCAGTTACATATTGAAATTTTTTATTCTCATCTGTGTTTTTATTCTTTATACCTTGCTGATTTGCAACAATTACTAATTCACTATCCGCTCCAACAACAATATTTGGATTATGAGTTACTAAAATGATTTGTCTTTCTATTTTCATTTTTCGCAGATATTTTGCCAGTTCAGTATATATTGCTCTGTTATCTAAATCATCTTCGGGTTGGTCTATTAAAATAGGACATTCTTTATTACTAAAATCAAGCAACAATTTTAAAATAACAAATGCTTTTTTACCTTCAGACATTTGTTCAAAATTATCGCCATCATAAATTAAATCATAGCTGATTTTATAATAGTTTTCTGAAAGTAAATTATTTGAAAATTTCCGGTTATCAAATTCCCCTTTCAATTTTAACTTATTGGAAATTAAATCTTCAAAAATTTGAAATACAAATTCAGAAAGAGAAGGTTTTCCCATAATTACATAAGCCCCAGAAAGATAAATTTGATTGTTTTTACTATTCTGATTTAATGACGATTTTAAAAAACTTAAACATCTATTTGATTGCTCTATAAGTTTAGATTTAATTCTTAAGTCATCAACTGAATCTGATAATTTACTTATTATTTCCTCGCTCTTTACGAAGAAATCATTAAAACTTAACTTCAAGCTTTTTTTATTTGATGCATTCTGCTTTTCTAATTCTTCAATTTCAGAAAGAATTGATGTAATTTCATGAAGCTTTTTCTTTTCTTTACTTATTTTATCATCAAGCTCAGAAAATTGAGCAGATTCATTAAATGCCTTCGATACTTTAATATAGGTAGTATCCTTTAACGTTGTTTCAAGTTCTGATTGTATCTGTAAAAGGTTCTTTCCTATTAATGTTTTCTGATGATTTATTTCTGATTTCCATTTTGTTGTAAATTCTTCTTTTAAACTTTTGAAAATAGTTTCTATAACATTTTTGTTTGTTTCAGAAACAGAGGTTATATCATAAGAGATACTTTCTTTAAAAAGATTTATTTCTATTAAAGAATCAATTATTTTATTGTCTTCTTGTAAATTTGCTTTTTGCTGATTCGCTTTGTCAATTTTATCCTTTAATAAATAATATTTCTTTTTTTCTTCATCAATAATTTTTATTGTTGTAAGCTTGTTTAATTCAGTACTTAATCGTTTAATTTCATCTTCTATTCCTTTCTTATCCCCTTTATCGCTTGCTTGCAACTTTTTTTCAGATATTTCATCATGAAGTTGAAAATAATCATTGACTAAATTTGAAATCTTTTTCCTATTTTCAGAAATTGATTTATCATAGTTATAGAGAATTCTTTCTTTTCCTTTATTTTTTAGAATTTTCTGAATAAGCTTATCCTTTTCATATTCATCTCGTGCAATATCATACATATAACCTTGGTGGAAATATTCAATTTCTCTTTCATTATTTTCAACACCATCCTTCCAAATTATCTTAAGCAATTCAGATATTTCATCAATATAATTATCATAGCCTTTTTTATCTTCAAATGTTATAGGAGCATCAGTTTTTAATTTCTTTGCAATGGATGCAAGAAGAATAGATTTACCTGTAGAGCGTCCACCAATAATTGAATTTAGGTAGGAATTAAGTTCTATGGATTTATTATAAATGTCATGATAATTTATTTCCAATTTATCAATAACTTGATAATTTGATTTTTTTTCAGGATTATCAATGCTAAAACCAACCCTAAGCTCAGGCTCATATGTTATTTGTTTTAACCCTTCAAATGTAGGGTCAGCCTTTATCCATGTAATATTTTTTATAGTTTCATCTTTATTTGTTTGTTTATTTTTTTTGACGACTTTTTTTCCTAAATAATTGTCGATGTCATTAAATGAATGTGCATCACAAGCCGAAATTACAGGTTTTGGTTTAGCTTTCTCCTCCGTTTCATACCTTTCAACATTTAAGTAATAATTTATATTTTGTTCGCCCCCAAAGAAACCATCACAAACTTTATCAATTTCATCAGATACGTTTAATTTCCTTGGTGATGACGTATCAGGACGGAGACCCGCATTATTTGCTGCTGCTATAATTAAATAACATTCATCTTTACCAAATACCTCTTTGAGTTTCTTTCTTATAAAATCGTGTTTAACTCCTGCTTTTTCAAAATCGCTTTTAGTAGTTAAGTTTTTACAGGAAATTACAGCATCATTAAACTTTATATTTGTATCTAATTTCAATAAAAACTCTTCAATTTTATCTTTTGTAACTGTTGCAGAATTTGAGAAAATTATATGAATATTTACTTCTTCAGCACTTTTATTTACTGATACCTCAAGTCTTAACTCAACATTTGGAAAGAACACCTTTTCCGATAAAGGGAAATACTCTTTATGCTTTTCAATGAATGTAAAATAATTTTCTACTGAAAAATAATCTGTAATACCAAAAACTGAAACATCAGATTTCTCAATTTTTGTACAAAATGTTTTCCAAATATTCTCATCTCCTATTTGTTCAAAATTATCGCTTAATTTTGTTTTTGGAGTATGAATGTGCAAATCCCATTTATGCCATTCTGAACCTCGGTTATATTTACAATATTCTAACATATTACTCTATTTCAATTCTATCAATTTCTTTCATTAGTCTGTCCGTTTCTGAAAGTGCAACAATAATTTTCTGATAATGTAAAATATCATCAAAATTTAGTGTTCTTCCTTTTCGGTCTTTTAGCCATTTTTGGGCTGGCTGATAACCGCCAATATAAAATTCCCAAGCTGTAAGCGGTATATTTTCAAAATATTGTTCTGCATTTATCCAAATCCTGCCAAGGGGGCATGCCCCCTTGGTGTCGGTTATTTCCCAATCCTTTTTTCCAATTTTTGTTGTAAGTGTATTATCGCCATCAATTGGATAGCCTGTTATGTATTCTTCTACTTTTGGACTTTCCAATAAATGTATTTGCCTAATCTCTCCACCAAGTTTTACTAATTGCCAAAAAGTATCTTTGTTTTTTGGATATGGAACTCTTGGAAAATCAATTTTTAGAAATTCTTTGTATTTCTCCCTGTAGGTTGGTGAGTATAAGACAGCATAGATATAATCTAATAAATCAATTGGAGCATATGTATTCTCTGTTGATTCCTTTTCATTGCTAAAAGTTAAATCAAGCTTGTCGGCAATTTGTGTTACTATTCTCAAATCAAAGTTCGGAACTCTTTCATTTGTCGGCTCTAAGGTCTGCTGACCATTTTGTTCAGGATACAGATACAATGGAAAATGATATGACTGAATTGTTCTTTCTGCACTTTTCATTTCAGAACATCCAGTTGTTATAAAATAACTATCAACTGTGCCTGATTTATTCTGACGACTTAGCAATAAAGCCAAATTTTTATTTGATACCATATGCTTCATCGTATCATAACGTGGTCGACCTAAAAAACCACTTGATTTTCTGTTCAGTAAAGTATATCGAGAATCAAAAGCCTTAACTAATATCTTTACAAGATTATATTCCCCAGTAAGTAAATCATTTTTAGCATTCTCTAATCTCCAAGTCCCATCCTTCACTCCATATTTGTTTCTTAATTCATCAATTTCTAAATGAAGAAAATCATTTTCTAATTCAAGAATATTATCTTTTGAAAACTGGAGTGTCAATGAATCATTTTTTGTTTGAATACCAGTATTCTTATTTTCAAATAGGGTTTCTAAACTAATACCTTTTTGATATGTGTTTTCTTTTGAAAAATCTTTTGGTACAAAAAAGAAATATGGTTCTTGGTATGGAATCTCACTCCATAAGATGGATTTAAAATCATTATTAATTAAATAATTGTATTTGAAATCCCTTTCACCATAAACATCAACATGATGCACTTTCCCAAGTTTCTTGCTCATTTTTGATTTAACAAAGATATTTATGGATACACCAGTCATTATATCAAAAACATTCTGGTCTGGTCTACCATCTTTGGCAACTTCATTTTTCTTTGCATTACCGTGCAAATCAATAATGTATATTTCATTGAAGGTTTCAAGTAAATTTTTTCGCATTTGACGATGGGTAACTCCATCTAAAAAACTATTACTTGATATATAAGCTAAAATACCTTCACCATTTCTATCTATACAATGCTGACCATAACGAATAAATTTAATGTAATCATCATCAATGTTGATTTTACGCTCATTTAAGTTTTTTTTGTAAACATCAAGAAGGCTCTGTATCCATTCTCCTTTATTAGTACTACTTACAGCATAAGGCGGATTTCCAATCACACACATTACAGGCGTATCACGTTTTATATGGTTTGCTTCGTTTGCTTCTGTACTTAACCAATTAGAAAATAAAGTTCCTGTATCGGGGTGGTGTTCTTCAAGCGAGTTGGTGAGATAAATATTAAACCTTTGGTTTTTGGTGGCTTTGTAGCCAGTTTCACGTAAAAGCATATCCAATTTAAGATGTGCCATTGAGTAAGAAGCCATTAAAAGTTCAAAGCCGTTTAGCCGTGGGATTAAATGTTCATCTACATAACCACTCCAAGCACCTTGCATTGCTTTAAATCGTTTGCTATAAATGAATTTTACTACTTCGGCAAGAAAAGTTCCTGTTCCAGTTGCAGGGTCAAGAATTTGTACTTTATGAACTTCCTTTTCCTGCAATTTTTTACTGCCCTGAATAGGCACTTTAATTTTTGTCTTGCTTGTATCAGCAAGTCCTTGTGGTAAATCAAATTCTGTTTTTAAAATGTCGTCAACTGCACGAACAATAAAATTTACAACCGGTTCGGGTGTGTACCAAACCCCTCTTGCTTTTCTTAATTTGGGGTCGTATTCGGCAAGAAATGTTTCGTAAAAATGAATTATAGGGTCATTGGTTTGAGTGCTTTTTCCAAAATTCTTTAAAAGCTGCTCAACGTTTGTTGCTCTAAAAACTTCTGCAAGATTGTCAACGGTTCTTACAATTCTGTCGTCAATATCGGGTCCTGCTACATAACCAAAAAGTTTACGCAAAAACGGATTTGATTTTGGAATTAATTCGGCTGCTTCTTGTCGGCCAAAATCGTCAAGTGTTGTATCGTGCAATCTCGCCGCAAACATTCCATAAGCCAATGTTTGTGCGTAAATGTCTGCAAATGCTTTTGGTGTTAAATCGTGAATTAATATATTTTTGAAAGTCTTATATTGTTCTCTTAATGAAGTATTTTCTTGTGTTTCTTCATCAGATGTAATTGCTCGTTCTAGAATATCTTGAAGTAATTGAGCTTTTGAAGCCATCATTCCAGCAAGTTTCTTGCTTGATTTAATGGTTTGCCCAATATGAGTGCAAAAATTCTTAATCAGATTTTCAAATTTCGAGAAGTTGTCAGCAAGTGGTTTTACAATGGGGCATGCCCCATTGGTAAAATCAATTTCTCCAATTTTTATTTCGTGTATTAGTTCTCCATTTTGGAAGAATTGAAACCAAACGTAATCTGTTATTATCAGGTTGTCAAGTGCTTTTTTATAGCGGTCAAATTGTTCTTTGTATTGTTTTCCGTTTAAATCTTTTCCTATGTCTTTGGCTTCGATATATCCAATTGGAATTTTCCCTTTCGTTATCACATAGTCAGGGTTTCCGCAGTCAGTTACATTTGCAGGTTCATTTGTTATTTCAACGCCTTTTACCAATTCTCTAATCAAGGTTTCAAGGTCGCCACGATATGAATGTTCTCTGGAAATTCCCGATTTCAGTCTTGTACTTATTTTTTTTATATATTGTTCAATCGTCATAATTCAGTTTCATTGTTTGTACGAGAGTTGGCAAAAAATAGCTCTTTTAATTTTTTTGAGTTTTGCCAGTGTGTCAGCAAAAAACTAAATGTGCTATTTGTGGGCTGGCTTTTCATTTTATTTTTCAATTTTCATCTTCAGTTCATTCGGAGCAATTTTGTCTATCAGCATGGCACACAACATTAGTATAAACAGAAAATTCCATATATTTCTATAATATTTTCAAGTTTTAATTTCAATCTCATCGAAAGGATTTACAATTTCATAAACTTTGTGCTTGATACATTTGTGTATATTTCAGTTGTTTTATTTGATTCATGTTCTAATATTGATTGACTTTGCTATTCATAGTTTAAATTAAAAACACTTTTGCAAAAATATAAGAATTCTGTAGGCTCGCAAAGTATTTTTGTTTTTTTTCCTCTGATTTTATCTTATTAAATTATTTTTTATTAATCAAATTCCGTATATTTCCAAAAATAAGAGATATACGGAACAATCATAAACTTTGCAATTTGATTTTTTACTACATGTTGAACTAAATCCAAACAACTTGCAAAAGAGGCTTTTAGTAAACAATTATTTCTAAGAAACTGTCAAATGGATATATTTCGATATTTAAAAAAAAATGCCGACTTGCAATAAAAACAAGCCGGCAACTAATATTAATGTTGGTGTTTAACTTTTTTTGTATCGTCAACTTTATTTCTCTCATATAGACAACAGCCCGGCAATGCATTATATACTTTATCTTCAGCTTTGTGCATATCGGTATCGTGTCCTACTTTTGCAACTGCTTTTTGAATTTTATGATTATCTGTTTTTGATTTGTCAAAAGAAACTTTAAGCATTTTTGTTTTCTTATCCCAATCTGCTGTTGTAACTCCTGTAACAGATTTTGCAGCATTTTCAATGCGAGTTTCACACATCCCGCAATTTCCAGAAACTTTAAATTCTTCTGTTTTGCTTTGAGCAAAAACAGACATTGTTCCTACAATGAAGAACATTACTCCTAAACTAAAAATTGATTTTTTCATTTTATAAATTTTAAATTAAACAATTATTTATTTACTCACTCTCCCTATTGCACAACTCACAAACGATTTTGCAACAGAAAATGTATTATTATTACCTGTTTCGGGATAACCCAAAACTGATAATTTCTTTTTGTACTTATCAATATTCTTATCTACTCCCTCAAAACTAATTTTAACAATAGAATTTTCAATATCAATATCCACATTTGCAACTTCTTCAAACTTTACTAAAGCCTTTGTAATTGTCGATGCACAACCGTTACATTTTAAATTTTCAATCTTAATTTTTATTGTTTTCATATTTCTATTTATTGAACTGTTTTTTTACTTCTCCGCATTTTAGCATTATATCGCCAAAATATGGATTTTTGATTTCCGGTTCTTTACTTATCCAAAAACCACCTTTGTTGTCAAATGCCATTGAGCAATACTCCAAATAAAAGGTATTGTTAGTACTAATACCAAATATCTCAATTGCATCAATAATTTTGTTTGAAATTATACTAAAATGACTTCGTTTCATTTCAATACCTTCCATACTAATAATACTATTAATATTATCTTTTATAGGTTTTAATAACTTCATCCATTGATTATGAGCATCATCTTTTAGCAACGACATATCAACTTTGTTTAAATTAGCTAAAAGATTTACAGCTTCTATCTCAACAGCTTTCTCATCTGTTGCAACAAAAGCATCTTTCATTTTCAAATAAGCATTTACAAATGTTCCAAGTTGATTTTTGAATTTTTCGTCAACTTTTTCAGATATAGAAACATTAGGTTTTTTATTATTTTCCATTTCTTCATTGCTCATTTCATTATCTCCGTGATTATGACCAGTAGAAACTTTTTCGTCTTCCGGATTCATCATACTTTGTTTGCCAAGCAACTGAGCCGATGCATCAATCTTAAAGACACCGTTTGATGCAATTTCTTCTCCCTCTTTTAAACCATTGGCAACTACATAAAAACTACCTGTTTCCGGTCCCAAGGTAATTTCTCTGTGAATGAATGATGGAGTTTCTCTGTTTGCCACTTTTACGTACACAACGGCACGTTTGCCTGTCCACAAAATAGAAGTTTTGGGAATTAGTAATTGCTCTGAGTTACTTGCGGTTTTCGATTGCAAAATTCCGTTAACAAACATTTCTGGTTTAAAATCCAGATTTGGATTACTCATTTCCACCCTAAGCTGTGCAACTCTTGTATTTGCATCAATAAATGGGTCGATGTACGAAACTTTTGCAGAGTATGAATTACCTGGTAAAGATTGAAGTGTAAACGAAACTTCGTTACCCATTTTTATCCAGGGTAAATCGCTTTCGTAAGCATCAAACATAATCCAAATTCTACTTAAATCAATTACTTCAAACAAAGGACTTCCTTCTTTTACATAATTGCCTATTGACACATTTCTACGGGTAATTGTTCCCGAAATTGGCGATAGAATATCGAAATATATACTTGGTTCATCACTATTCTCGATATCATCTATTTGTGTATCTGTAAGTTCCCAAAGTTTTAGTTTATTACGTGTTGCTTTATAAAAAGATGGATTATCTCTTTTATACTTTGCCGCATCTAAGAGCTCTTGTTGGGCTGTATTTAATTCGGGCGAATATATAGAGGCTAATTTTTGTCCTTTTCTAACATTTTGTCCTGTATAATTTACATATAGTTTTTCTATTCTTCCACCAAAACGAGCTGTAAGTGTAGCAATATTTCTTTCATCTGGTTTTACTTTTCCTAATAAATGAACTGCTTTTTCAGAATCTCCACTTTTAACAATATATGTTTGCACTTCTGCCAATTTCATTGCACTTTCTGTCATTTGTATTTCGTTTGGGTCTGCTTCTTCGCCTGCATCATCGGTTTTCAATGGAATTAAATCCATTCCACAAATTGGGCAATCGCCCAGTTTATCCTGTTTTATTTGAGGGTGCATTGAGCAAATCCAGGTGGTTGGCTCAACAGTTTCTGATTCCGAATGATTGTGTCCTTCGTGATTCTCATTTGACGATGAGCCAAAGAATAAACTTCCAAGACTAATTCCAATCACGAGAGTAATCGCTATTATTACAATTTCTCTTATTCCTATTTTAAAAATATTTGATTTCATTTTTCTAAATTTTATAATCCCATTAAATAATTAATAAATGCAATTGAGGCTTGCTTATCAGTTTTTGCCCTTTCGAGTTCCAACGAATATTTCAAAACACTTTTATCCATTCGTAATATCTCCTCGAAATTTTTTCCGCTATTGGCATATTCATTTTCAAGCAATATGATGGCTCTTTTTGCCAGCTCGCTTTGTTTCGTGAATAGCACAGTTCTACGGTTTGCATCAGAATATTCGCTGTAAATCTTTTCGAATAATGTTTCTAAAGCATTAATCTGATTAAGTTTTTTATCCTCAAGAACTTGTTGTTGAATTACCATTTCATTAACCATCGCCGAATATTTTTTACGATACAATGGGATTGTAATTCCTACTTTTACCATTAAGGCATCTTTACCTGCATCAGGCGAAGTTCCCGAATTGCCAATTGCTGCATAATCTAATCCTAAAATAATATTTGGCGAGCCTTGCTTTCTGCTCTGTTGCTCGTTATGAGCAAAACTCTCTTTTATAAATTCTAAACTTTTAAGTTGATGATTGTTCATCGTCAAGCTATCAATTATTGCTTGTCTTGAATATTGCAAATCATCTATCCAAAGTGTTTTTGGTATTTGAATATCAGCATTATTTTCAACATTTAGCAGATTATTGAACTTTACAGAATTTACAAACAATTTATCTTTAAGTAGTGCCAAATTATTTTCTAAATCGTTTAGTTCTAATTCAACACGCAATTCATCAACACCAGATGCCGTTCCTGCCTCTATTCTGATGAGTGCCAAACGTTTAAGTGTGTTTAAGATTTCTATATTTTCTAAGCTAATATCTATTCCTTTTTGAATATAATACAAATCGTAGTATGTTGATTTTACATTAAAAAACAGATTAGATTTAGCATCTTCAAAATCTTCGTATTTCGATTTTGCTGCACTTATAAAAACATCCTCTTTACTATCTAAAGTTCCAAACCAAGGAAACATTTGTGTAAAGGTAACTTTGGCTTGCTGTGGTCCATTCTTAGTCTCAACGGGCATTACGAAATAGCCGAAAGTTAACTGTGGATCGGGCAAAGCTCCAACTTGCGGAATCTTCTCCAAACTTGCATTATATTCATTAAATTTTGCTTTAAGTGCAGGACTGTTTTTTGCAGCAGTTTCTAAGTATTGATTTAGAACATCTTGCGCAAACAACGAACTACCTAATGCAAGAAAAATCGTTATAATTATTATCTTATTTTTCATTCTCAACCTCCTTTTCCTTAATTAAACTACGCTTTAACAATCCTTCTTGCCACATACTGTAAAGCACTGGGACAACAAAAATTGTTAGTGTTGCTATAACCATTCCGCCAAAAATTGGAACTGCCATTGGCACCATAATATCGGAGCCTTTTCCTGTTGATGTAAGAACTGGCAATAATGCTAATAGAGTTGTAGCCGTTGTCATTATAGCAGGACGAACACGCTTTTTTCCTGCTTCTATGATTTTAGCTTTAACTTCTGAAACTGTTTTGGGTGCTTTTTCATCAAACAATTGTTTAATGTATATGCTTATTAACACACCATCGTCAGTGGCTATACCAAACAAAGCAATAAAGCCAACCCAAACGGCTACACTTAAATTAATAGTGTCAATCTGAAATAGGTTTTGCAGATGCACATCACCAAAAGCAAAATTCATAAACCACGATTGGCCATACAACCAAAGCATTATAAATCCGCCAGAGAAAGCCACAATAATTCCTGAAAAAATGAGAGTTGCACCCATAACCGAACGGAATTGGAAATACAGAATTAAGAAAATAGCCAACAAAGCAATAGGAATTACAACCATTAAACGCTTAGTTGCTCGTATCTGGTTTTCGTAATTTCCTGTGAATTTATAGTTAACTCCTGCCGGAATAAGAAGCTCGCCTGTTTCGATTTTTTTCTGTAAATATTCCTGTGCATTTTCTACTACATCAACTTCGGCAAAACCATCTTTTTTATCGAAAATTACATATCCGACAAGGAAAGTATTTTCGCTTTTAATTAGTTGAGCACCACGAGTATATTCGATTGTAGCTAACTCTCCCAATGGTATTTGCACACCCGATGGAGTAGAAATTAATAGTTTCTTTAAATCTTCGGGATTATCTCTGAATTCACGTGCGTAACGAACACGAATTGGGTATCGCTCACGACCTTCAACGGTTGATGTTAGGGGCATTCCGCCAACTGCTGAGCTTATATATTCTTGAAAATCCTTAATAGTTAATCCATAACGTGCAATGGCATTGCGATTGATATGAATTTCCATATATGGTTTTCCCACAACCCTATCGGCAAAAACCGACATCTTTGAAACACCTTTCACATTTTTTAGTAAAGTTTCGATTTGCAAACCTACTTTTTCGATGCTCTCTAAATCGGGACCAAAAACCTTAATCCCCATTGGGGCACGCATTCCTGTTGCCAACATCACTAATCGTGTTTCTATTGGCTGTAGTTTTGGTGCTGAGGTTAATCCCGGAATAATTGAATTAGCAACAATTTTGTTCCAAATATCATTTGGCGACTTAATTTCATCTCGCCATTGCCGGAAATACTCTCCTTCTTCATCAGGAATTAAATCATCTTTTTTTATTAGTTTAAAACCATCTTTGGGATTATATTTTGTTCCATCTTTTAAAACAAAAGCTCCATCATCAGTTTTTAAACGCATACGATGTCCACTCTCATCTAAAATATATTCCGATTTGTAATTAATAACATTTTCAAACATAGAAATTGGCGCAGGGTCTAAAGCAGAATTTACACGTCCCCATTTCCCAACTACATTATCAACTTCTGGTATGCTGTTCACTTTTTTATCGAGCAATCGGATTACATCAATATTTTCCTCAACACCCGAATGCGGCATTGTGGTAGGCATCAGCAAAAACGAACCTTCATCGAGCGATGGCATAAATTCTTTTCCGATACCAGGTAATGTTTCATCTATCGATTGCCAAATTTGGGTTTCGCTTATGAATTTTGGCATAAAACCAAACATCTTATCAAAACCTTGCCAAGCAGTTATGCCAAATAAAACAACAAAGATTGGAAGAGATAAAAATTTCCATTTATTGGCTAATGCCCAAGTTAAAATGTGAGGATATAAGTAAATAATTGAACTCAACAAAGCTAAAATCAAGGCAATCATAAAAGCAACAAAAAGTATATTACTAAACTCGCTAAATTGCGCTCCAAGAGGCATCCATTCTGCCGAAAGGTATTTTATTACAAGTAAAAGAACTAAACCAATATTGATATAATTTAGATATTTTTCTTTGCTCTCGCTCCATAAATACCCAAAAAAATTGTTTCCAGCATAAAGAATTACCATTATTCCTAAAAAATAACCACCAAGAACAATGAGTGTAATGCCTGCAATGGCCAAAACTATATTCAAATATCTACGGATTTTTTTTCCATTTACATTGATTGAAAAAATAATGTGAGCCAAAGTTGGGATAATTACCAGACCTATAACAAGTGCTGCAAGCATCACAAAAGTTTTGGTAAAAGCCAATGGGCGGAACAATTTCCCTTCGGCGGCTTCCATTGCAAACACAGGCATAAAACTAATTACTGTTGTGGCAATTGCTGTTAAAACCGCCGGTGCAACTTCAATGGTTGCATTATAAATTATGTTCATTAAATCCTTGCCTTTAGCTCCTTTATTTTTGGGCAAGCCAGTATGCCGAATTATGTTTTCGGTAAAAACCACTCCTACATCAACCATTACACCAATAGCAATGGCAATCCCCGAAAGGGCAACAATATTTGCATCAACTCCAAACTGATGCATTGCAATAAATGTCATTAATACACCAATTGGCAACAAACTTGATATTAGAAAAGAGGCACGAAGATTGAAAACTAAAATTAGCACAACCAAAATACTGATTAAAATTTCTAATGACAGGGCTTCTTCGAGTGTTCCAAGAGTTTCGTGAATTAAACCAGAACGGTCGTAAAACGGAACAATTGTTACTTTTGATGTTGTGCCATCTGCTAAGGTTTTACTTGGCAAGCCGTTGTCAATTTCCTTAATTTTATCTTTAATATTATTGATAACCTCCAATGGATTGGCTCCATAACGAGCAACTACAACACCACCAACAGCATCGGCACCACCTTTGTCTAAACCACCTCGGCGAGATGCAGGACCAAAATTAATGCGTGCCACATCTTTTATGCGAATTGGCACATTTTTTTTTACTGTAACCACCGATTCCTCGAGGTCCTCCAAAGATTTTATATAACCCAAAGCACGAATTAAATACTCGACCTTGTTAAATTCTATGGTTCGTGCTCCAACATCGAGGTTAGATTTTTTTACGGCATTGATAATCTGACCAATAGTTACGCCTTGAGCTTTCATTGCATTCGGGTCTATATCCACCTGATATTCTTTGATATATCCGCCAATAGAAGCAACTTCTGAAACACCTTTTGCAGATGTTAAAGCATATTTTACATAAAAATCCTGAATGGAACGTAGTTCTTGCGGATCCCAACTTCCGGCAGGTTTCCCGTTTTTATCTCTACCTTCAAGCGTGTACCAATACACTTGCCCAAGAGCAGTTGCATCGGGACCTAAACTTGGAATTACTCCTTCGGGCAAAGTCCCAACTGGTAATGAGTTAAGTTTTTCCAAAATTCGGCTTCTGCTCCAATAAAATTCGATGTCTTCATCAAAAATTATATATATGCTCGAAACTCCAAAGATAGAATTACTTCTGATAGTTTTTACTCCTGGGATTCCTAATAAAGCCGTTGTTAAAGGATAAGAAACTTGATCTTCTATATCCTGAGGCGAACGACCTGTCCATTCAGTGTAAACTATTTGCTGATTTTCGCCAATATCCGGAATTGCATCGACCGGAACGGGGACGCTCGGTATAATGCCGGTATCCCAACCAAAAGGCGAGTTTACTATCCCCCAAGCCAAAAAGACTGTGAGAAGTAGGATAGTAACTAACTTATTCTCTAAAAAGAATTTTATTATTTTGTTTAACATTATGTCTTATTTATGAACTATAAAATAGGATTTCATTTCTTTATTTTTTTATTGTTTATTGATGCCTGTGAAACTGACACAATAATATCGAAGAACACACTTTTTTTGTGCGTGCAAACAATTTTAGTAAACAAAAAATATTTGTTTACCTCAAGGGGACTTCTAAAAATAGTTAATTTCAAGGCGTAAGAAATTTTAATACCGCAGTTTACCATTGTAAATGAGGATTTTAAAATTTTGAAACAACGAAGAAATTTGCATTTTTAGATGTTCCCTCAATAAAGAAATGGAATCAAATAAGAAACACGCCAAAATCAGATTGAGCATCCGTTTTGTTAAGAGGCGGTAATGGAAGGAGGTTTGTATTGGTGCAATTTGCAAAAAACGCAGTTGTTTCTATTGTTTGAAATAAGGAAACAAAATGCAAATCAATTATTTTTTCAGTTGGAAGTAAAATTTTTACTTTTACAAAAACATTAGAAATTTTAAATGTTTCTGTTTTATCTTCGCAAGAGCAATCAACTTCTTGTTGATTGTTGCTCGATGCAGAAGTGTTGGTCATTTCGCAATGTTCCATATTGGTACAACAACTTTCTGCTTCTTGAAAAATGGCAGTGCTGTATAGTTTTCCGTGTGAATAATGTTTATTGATATTAATACCAATAAAACTTATCAGGAAAACGATTGAAACTAATATGTTAATGACTCTTTTCATTTCTTATTTATAATGGTTCAAAATTACACAAATAAATAATAAATCTCTTATACAATTTTGGATATTACTTATATTATTTTGAGATAAGTTTGTATAATGCAGATTTACAGCATATTATCGATTGAATTTCTTTCGTCTGGTTTAGTTTTTTTATATTCAGATAATGTAAAACCGGTAATTTTTTTAAACTGTTTTGATAAATGTGAAGCACTACTGTAATGAAGGCTAAATGCAATTTCAGAAAAGTTCAGTTCGTTATAATCCAATAATTCTTTAACTTTTTCAATTTTTTGAAAGATTATGAATTTTTCTATTGTTATACTTTCTTCTTTCGAAAAAATGTTTGAAATATATGAATATTGATATCCTAAATTTTTGCTTAGGAAATCCGAGATATTTATTTTTAAATCATCTGCCTTATTGTGATGAATTAAATCTACAACTAAAGTCTTTATTTGTTCTACAATTTTTTGGTTTTTATTTTGTATAATTTCAAACCCAATTGCTCTAAGCTCTTTATCAAGCGCGGCATAGTCGATATTTTCTGCTTCGATAACAGCTTCTCCAAGCTTTACTTTTGAAAATGGGATTTTAAGTTTAGTCAATGTTAGTTCTACTGCTGTTAAACAGCGAGGGCAAACCATATTTTTAATATAAATCGAGGTATTAATCATTAAGCAAATGTGTAAAATATGCATTGCTTATGTAAACAACTGTGGTTGCTAAGCGATAGAAACAGGAAGGGCAAGCACTCTCTTGTTTTTTTTGTGTGATGGCTCATCTGTTCTATTTTTTTCAGTGTTTAGATAATTATTGTTCTTGTAGTTTTTTTTTGTTTGTTGGGAATGTGTTGCATTTATGGTACGTGGCCATTAACTACTCTAATTTATGTTGTTTTCCTTTATGTTTAATTTACTATTCATTTGTCTTAACGACCTTAAAGCGGCCATGTGATATTAGGTGCTGTTAGCAACAGTTTTTGTTTATTCAATAGTTAGTTTTTCAGTAATTATCAAATTTGTCATATTATTAATTTAAAATTTAATTATGACAAATGTAAAAAAAATTTCTACAAGAAGCTATTCTAAGAAATTAAGTGAGCGCACTCAAGAAAGTTATTGGTGGCACATTAGCGATTATCAGAAATTCTGCAGAAAAGAGCCTGAAAGCACTGGCGTTGAAGAGCTTAGAGCATATTTTCAATCGATGCTTACAGATTGGATATACCGGAGCAAGCTGACCCCCTCCGAGCGATAAAAAAAATGTTGTTTTTCTGAGTGAAATTTGTCTGTCA
>JABHKC010000051.1 GCA_018692315.1 Bacteroidota bacterium
AAAAATATACATGAACTCCATTTTTATTTAAAAAATTAATGTTTTTTATCAAAGCTTGCATTTATCTGTATTACAGAATATTAACATCATTTTGCTTGTTTTTGTGAATTATGCAGGCTAAAATGCAAATTTATTCGTTGTTTCAAAATTTTAAAATCCTCATTTACAATGATAAACTGCGGTATTAAAATCTCTTACGCCTTGAAATTTGCTATTTTTAGAAGTTTCCTTTATTCTTTTTTTTTATAGGTTTCACCGTTTGTCTCATTTTGACAATGGATCTAAACAACTCTTTTGAACCTTAAACTTTGTATATCTATCAATTGCTCCTCTAATTATTTTCACGATTGAATCATTTGCAATAATAATATTCATCGGGACTATAATATTTGATAAAACTAATATTGCACCCACAAAATCCCAAAACAATTTCCATTTCATTCATTAAATTTGTTACCTTTACGTTTAAAATTGATTTAAAGATAGTTATATGTTGAGTACATGTATTCATAAGTTAAGTACAATCAGCAAATAAAGCAATGGTTAATAAGGGCTAATCTCCCACAAAAAAAATGGAATAAGATATTCTTGTGAAACCATTTAAAATAAAAGAACAGGACGAGTTACTGAAAATCGTTAAGAGTAGGAATCAAAAAATTCAAAATGTTATGAAAAAATTAAGCTGGTTTTTAATGATCCTTTTTGTTGGTATCTTTATGCAAAAAGTTGGTATTGCACAAGAAAGTATTCCTGAACCGGAATTTAGTAAAAAACCTTATTTTTTAAAGGATGGTAAACTTGAAAGTTTAGAAAGAGTAGATGCTAGCCTCGATATAAAAATGAAAGGAATGGGTTACGGAGGAACTGAGACATTTTATAAGGTTTTCAGTACACCTTCTCCAGTACGATTCAGCAAAGAGAACATTCCGGTTTTTTATATTAAACTTGATGGCGACACTGATCCCGCAGAGGTTATTGTCATAGTAAGTGAGGAAACCAAGAAAAAAAAGAAGGGTAAAAGAAGATTTAAAAGTACTAGTACATCAGCATTAGGCAAATCAAGAGATGTTAGCGAAAATCAAAAAGAGTTTTCGGTAAAGAAAATTAAACAGGGATTATACGAAATTAGTATTCCAAATGGGCTAGAGTCTGGAGAATATGCACTTTTAGTGGTTATTGAAGCTGGCCAAAATTATAAACAAAAACAAAAGATTTCCTGTTTTGGAATAGATTAATTCCCCTCAACTGCCGCAAGTTTGTAACTTGTGGCAGGTAATTTCCACACGGTGAGCGAAATTCCAAAACTTTCCATTATTACATTTATTATTGATTTTAAGATAGTTATATGTTTGTTGCATATATTTATATGATGTGTGGCATTTAAAATAAGAAAAATGATTACTACAAAAGAAAACTGTAAAAAGAGAACCTTCAAAGGAGTTGATTTTGAACTTCTATCGAGTGGAAAAAAATCAATGATTACCAAAATGAATTATAAAAATGGTGATAGTATTCCATTTCACAAACATCCAAACGAACAAGCAGGTTATATAATATCAGGAAAGATAAGAATTCAATTTAAGAACAATGACCAAATTCTAACATCTGGAGATTCATACGTAATTGATGAAAACATAGAACATAGTGTTGAAGTGATTGAATCAGGAGAAGTTATTGATGTTTTTACTCCACCAAGAGAAGATTACAAATAATGAAAAACGTTGCCCCCGCTAAGCTAAGTTTCCAAACTTCACTTAAATTACACTCCATCCTAAAATCCCAATTCAATTCTCATTTTATTCATTTAATTTGCTATTTTTACGTTTGTGATTGATTTAATGTAAGTTATGTGAAAGGTGCAAAATTTAGATTGGATTATGCAGGGCTGAAATGAAAGATAATATGAAAAAGAAAAATGGATGATGTATTAAAACGAAATCATAGAATTCGAAAATTAGTTGGAATATTTGTGATGCTGATTATTGCTTCAATATTTGGATTTAGAATTGGAAACATTCTGAATGGAAATTTGTACATCTATTATCAGAGTTATGCTGGTGATTTAATGATTCCTTTTGGAGCATATTTTTTACTTTGTATGAATGAAATTCAGTTACAATTTCTTCGAAAATGGTTTATTAAAGCTCTAATAGTCTTTTGTGTTATGACGTTTAGTGAAATTATGCAATTGTTTGGTTTATATTTATTTGGCGTAACATTCGATTTGGCAGATATTTTAATGTATGGAATTGGTGTAATTTTAGCAGTATTTTTTGATAAACAGATTTTTGAAAAGATATTACCATTTTGGAAATATAATCCTGAAAAAAAATAAAACTTTACACTACAAAAAATATACTGTATTTTGCATATAGTACTAAAAAAAGCCAGCAATAAGCTGGCTTATTCATTATCTAATTCCCTACGCTAAGCAAACTTTCCAAACTACTCTATTATCTAAACTGAAATATTACATTTTTTTAAAAAATTAGCCTGGGAGTCTAATTATTTTGTAATTTTATAGCAATATTTTTAAAATTGATTTTATTTAGAAGTTTTGATTCAAGCAGGCCTCTAAACATCTCAAAATCAAGAATATCACTTATTCTTTCTAAGGGATTTCCAATATTGCATAGGTTTTGATAGGTTTCTTGTTCATCAAATATTCCTCTATTTCCTGTTGTCTTATATTTCTGAATAGCCATAATTGTAAATTTTAATATCAAAATAAAAATACTACTATTTCTGCTGATATTCAATTATTTATGTTCCATATGGAACATTTTAATATCCTGAATATAAAGGACTTATCATAATGTTGATGAGTTTTTTAATGTACAGATTATCAGCGTCTTAAATAAGTAAGTTATTAACAATAATGATGCTCAATAATATAGATGTAACTGCTTATATTTTAACTTGTTAATTTATAGAAGTCCCCTAAATTAAAAAGGAAAACTTATCAAATTCGAAAAGGATAAGTTTTGCATTGTGTGCCGAAAAGATTTGGGTCTTTAAAATCTATGTGTAGGTAGTGATGGAGATTGTAAAAGTACCAAATGTGTGTTGCAAAACCCCTGAAACAAGGAAAATATTGTATTCACTAAAAAAAGATGAATTAGAAAACATTAAAATTGAAAAATCATACTAATTTTTTATCCGCAACTTTAATAGAAACTGCAAAAAACAAGTATATTTGTATGTCTTATTGAAAGCTTAAGCAGGATACAAATAATAGAAATTATAATGTATGGCAAAAAAGAACAAAATCGGAACAGGCGAATCTTTAGAAAAACAACTTTGGAAATCGGCTGACAAATTGAGAAAAAACATTGATGCAGCAGAATACAAACATATTGTTCTTGGACTGATATTTCTAAAATACATCTCTGATGCTTTCGAAGAACTCTTTGAAAAACTAAAAACAGGAGAGGGTGAATATGCTGGTGCCGACCCCGAAGACAAAGACGAATATAAAGCTGAAAATGTATTCTTTGTACCTCCTAGTGCTAGATGGAGTTTTTTGCAAAGCCATGCTAAACAAACAACTATTGGAAAAACTGTTGATGAATCGATGGATGCTATTGAACGTAAAAATCCATCTTTGAAAGGCGTTTTACCAAAAGTATATGCAAGACAAAATCTTGACCCAACAAGTTTAGGAGAACTTATTGATATGATTGGAAACATTGCTTTGGGCGATGCCAAATCGAGAAGTGCCGATATTCTCGGTCACGTTTTCGAATATTTCTTGGGAGAATTTGCACTTGCTGAAGGCAAGAAGGGAGGACAGTTCTACACACCAAGAAGTGTTGTAGAATTATTGGTTGAAATGCTGGAGCCATACAAAGGACGAGTTTTTGATCCTTGCTGTGGTTCTGGTGGAATGTTTGTACAATCAGAAAAGTTTGTAGAAGAACACAAAGGAAAGATAAATGACATTTCTATCTACGGACAGGAAAGCAACCAAACAACCTGGCGACTTGCAAAAATGAATCTCGCTATTCGTGGAATTGACAGTTCACAAGTAAAATGGAACAACGAAGGCTCATTTTTAAACAATGCACACAAAGACCTGAAAACAGATTACATAATTGCAAATCCTCCATTTAATGTTAGCGATTGGAGTGGTAATTTACTACGCAAAGATGGACGCTGGCAATATGGGGCGCCACCAACTGGAAACGCCAATTATGCGTGGATACAACATTTTATGTATCATCTTGCACCAAGCGGACAAGCTGGTTTTGTTTTGGCAAAAGGCTCTTTAACTTCTAAAACTTCTGGCGAAGGAGATATTAGAAAAAACTTAATTGAAGAAGGATTGGTTGATTGTATTGTTAATCTTCCGGCCAAACTGTTTTTAAATACTCAAATTCCTGCTTCCTTATGGTTTATGAGTCGTAACCGAAGCAACGGAAAATTCAGAGATCGAAGCAAAGAGATACTTTTCATAGACGCCAGAAACATGGGACATCTGATAAATCGCAGAACTCGTGAACTTTCAAATGAAGATATTCAACTTATTGCCAACACATATCACAACTGGCGAAACCCGAATAGTGATTACGAAGATGTAAAAGGTTTTTGCAATGCTGCAAGTATTGAGCGAGTAAAAGAATTGGATTATGTTTTAACTCCCGGGCGATATGTTGGTTTGGCTGACTAGGAAGACGACTTTGATTTTAATGAACGATTTACCAGTTTAAAAGTAGAGTTTGAAGAACAACTTAAAGAGGAAGCCACTTTAAACGAACGTATTGAAGAAAACCTTGCTAAAATTGAACTGAAAGATGAGTAATAAAAATGAAATAATATTATATCAACCCGATGATTTATCAACCAAACTGGAAGTTAGAGTTGAAGAAGATACTATATGGCTGACGCAGGTACAAATTGTAACTCTTTTTGATAGTAGTAAAGCAAATATAAGCGAACACATAAAGCATATTTTTCAAACTAATGAACTTGAAGAAAATCCAACTGTTCGGAAAATCCGAACAGTTCAAAAAGAGGGCAACAGAACGGTTTCAAGAGATTTAATTCACTACAATCTGGATATGATTATTTCAATTGGGTACAGGGTAAACTCTATACGTGGTACACAATTTAGAATTTGGGCAAACAAAGTACTAAAAGATTATTTGCTAAAAGGATATTCATTAAACAAACGGATGAACCGAATTGAAGAAAGCGTTAATTCCCTTGTGAAAAAAGTTGATGTTATTGATTTGCAAATAAATACAAACTTACCACCAAAGCAAGGAATTTTCTACGATGGACAAGTTTTTGATGCCTATGTGTTTGTCGCCGACCTTATAAAATCAGCCAAACAATCTATTCTCTTAATTGATAATTATATTGATGAATCTGTTTTACAAGTTTTTACCAAACGCAAACAAAATGTATCTGTAAATATTTACACCAAAAACATTACAAAAATTCTAAAACAAGATTTAGAAAAGCACAACAAACAACACCCAAAGATTCAAATAAAGAAATTTACCAAAGCCCACGACCGCTTTTTAATAATTGACAAAACCACTGTTTACCACTTTGGAGCAAGTCTAAAAGATTTGGGTAAAAAATGGTTTGCTTTCTCTAAAATGGAAATGGAAGCTATGGAGATGATTGCTAACCTCCGGTCGTTGAGCGGAGGCGAAACGAAAAATGGAGGTGGTGATGAGTGAATTTCGACAGGCTCAATTACCTTGGAAAGAAATAGAATTATGTCAAATAGCAGAGGTGCAAACTGGACCTTTTGGTAGTCAGCTTAAAAATGAACAATACATTACAGGAGGGACACCTGTTGTAACTGTAGAACATATTCAGGATTTCAGAATTAAAGATTTTAAATATCCGAGCATAACTGATGATGACAAACAGAGATTGAACAAATACTTGATGAAAGAGGGTGATATACTCTTTACAAGAGTAGGCTCGGTTGATATAAGTGCATATGTGAACAAACATCAAAATGGATGGATGTTTTCTTCAAGAATGCTCCGTGTTCGTCCAAAGAATGAAATCAACTCACGTTTTTTATCATATTTCTTTCAACAGAAAAAATTCAGAGAATACATCTTAAACATTTCTGTTGGCGCTACTATGCCATCAATTAATACAGGGATTTTAAAAACAATTCCTATTTCTTATCCCCAACTCCCCGAACAAAAAGCCATAGCCAAAGTCCTTTCCAGTTTAGACGACAAAATAGACCTGCTCCACCGCCAAAATAAAACACTGGAACAAATGGCAGAAACCCTTTTTAGACAGTGGTTTGTGGAAGAAGCTAAGGAGGATTGGGAGGAAGGTGTTTTAGAGAATTTAGTTGATGTAAAATACGGTAAAGACCATAAAAAACTTTTAGATGGAAATATTCCTGTTTATGGTTCAGGTGGAATAATGCGATACGCAGAAAAAGCACTTTTTGAGGATGAGTCTGTACTAATTCCTAGGAAGGGAACATTAAATAATGTAACATATATAAATGAGCCTTTTTGGACTGTTGATACTATGTTTTACACAATTATGAAGAAACCTAATCTTGCAAAATTCATATATCATTTTGTTAAGGAAAAGGACTTAGCTTCAATGAATGTGGGGTCAGCTGTTCCGAGTATGACAACTCAAGTTCTTAATAATATGCCATTGCAAATTCCTTTTGATGAGGATTTAGAATATTTTGAAAATACTGTAACTCCGTGTTATCAAAAAATAAAGACAAATAATAGCCAAATTAACACACTTGAAAAAATGCGGGATACTTTATTGCCGAAGTTGATGAGTGGGGAAATGAAATTTAAAAAATAGAAATATGTTAGGAAAATTTTCATTAGAAGACATTATTATTAAGGTGTTACCTGGGGGCTTTTTTTTAGCAATATTATATTATTTGTATGGTCAAGATTTCCCATTTGAGTTATCAAAAAACTTTGATTTTTTATACACATTTGTTTTTTTTTGTATTGCATTTATAACAGGAGAAATTCTCCAAACATTAGCCCATCAATTAGAAAAACTAGTAGATATATTCTTTAAACTTAGAAGACCTTCAGAAGTATTCTTATATGCGAATAATCCTGTTTTAAAGAATAAAAACATAAGAATTGAATTGCTTGATTATTTGAAACTAACTAAAGAACAATCAAATATTTTTAGTATTTATTATTGTGATTTGCCATTTTTAAAATTCTGGAAAATAAATAAAGAAGATAATGCAGTCTCTCAAAGTATTTTTTGGAGGCTATATTCTAATGTTAGTGAAAATGAAGAAGTAAAAACATCAAATCGGGGATACTTATTTGTTCGAGTAATTGTGATTGTGTTTTTGATTCTAGGAATATGTTTCTTTATAGAGTCAAATGTTTTAATAGGTCTAATTTGTGCTTTACTTTTCTGGATTTTTTTATGGAGATGCAGAGGTTATGCAAGGGGATTAGTTTTTAAAGTTGTTTTATTGAATTTAAAACTAAAATTTAATGAAAAAAATAGTAATATTTAATGTTGGAGGAGCATTGTCTGCCTATGGGGATTTTGATAGCCAAAGATTTGTTATTGATTTAGGAAAAAAGGAGGATTTTTCTCCAGTTTTAGACTTTTTAAAACCATTATTTGATAAAGAAAGATTATCAAAAAGTACAGCAACTATTGGTAAGGGAAAATATCACATTGATCAATTATTTCTTAGTCACTTAGATAAAGATCATACTGCAGATTATGAAAAATTTTCTGAATATTTTTTTCCACAATTCATGACTTGTCCGAATGATAATTCAAAACAGCGCAATATTTTTAAAATTAATAGAAATAAGATTGGTGAATTAACTGATTTAAAAAAGAAAATACTGTCAGATATGAAGGTTAGATATCCTTTACATGAAGATAGACCTATACAATCAAAAATTAATAATATTGAGTTAAATTATATTAGACCATTAAATTGTGAAGATGGAAAAGATTTAGAAGTTGCTTATGCAAATAATATTAGCTTAACATTATTTGTTAGTTATAATAATAAAACAGCCTTATTCCCAGGTGATTTATTAAAGGAGGGAATGAAACATTTAATAAATAATAACCGTAATTTTAAAAAGCTTCTTTCAAACAATGGTATTGATTATTTAATCGCTCCACATCACGGATTGCAAACATCTTTTTCTACAGTTTTTTTTGAAACTATTAAAGGAAATAAAACACGCCTAAATATTATTTCAGAGAAAGTAAGGAGTGTCGAATCTAATGAAAATAGAAGCGATGTAGATAGTAGATATCGTTCAGAAGATTATTGCACAGGTGAGAACTTTTTGGGAAAATATGGAGTTAAGACCTCATTGGGGCATATAGTTATTGATTTTGAAACTTCTGAAGTTGAAGTAAAACAATATACAGAAATAAATGAAGTAATTGAGGAATTTTGCACAAAATAAAATGACAAGAATAACCGAAAATACAATAGAAGAGATTAGCAAAGAATTATTGGAGTATATGGGCTATAAGAAAAAATATTGGTTACATTATTACTAAAATTTATGAGTGGCGAAGTACGAGTAAAATAAAATTAAACTAAGTCTATGGAATACAACATATATTGTGATGAAAGTTGCCATTTAGAAAATGATAATAGTAAAGTTATGGTGTTGGGTGCAGTTTGGTGTCCAAAAGAAAAAAAGCGAAAAATTTTTAAACGTCTGAGAGAAATCAAAACATTTAATGGGCTGCCCGAAAATTTTGAGGTAAAATGGCACAAAGTTTCTCCAGCCAAACAGGATTTTTATTTAGGTTTAGTCGATTATTTTTTTGATACAGACGACTTACATTTTCGGGCACTGGTAGTTCCTGATAAAAGTCTTCTCGACCACACTAAATTTAATCAGTCTCATGATGAGTTTTACTATAAAATGTATTTTGATTTATTAAAAGTAATTCTCAACCCAACTCATGCATACAATATTTTTATTGACATAAAAGATACTCGCAGTCAGGAAAAAGTAAACAAGTTAACAGAAGTATTGAGAAACAATCATTACGATTTCAACCAACTTATTGTTAAAAATATCCAGCAAATAAGATCACACGAAGTAGAATTATTGCCAATAGCTGATTTACTAATAGGTGCAGTTGGATATTTACACAGAGGATTGCAAAGCAATTCAGCTAAATTAGCAATTATTGAACGTATGCAAAACCGGTCGGGTTACAATCTGAAACAATCTACCCTCTACCGTGAAGAAAAAACTAATATATTTATATGGAAATCTTGTAATAGTTAGTATATGGAAGTTTTAAATTTACCTGAAATAATAACTCTGGAAGAATTTGAAGGCAATTTTCCTTCATTTTACGAAGCGGTTTACGATATATTTAAATCAGATTTTGTTAACACAAAACCTATATATAAAGGAAAACAGTTACGATTAAAAGCACATCCATATATTGAAGGCAAGGAGTACACTTTTTATCATTTTACGCATGAGGGCAATATTGAATGTGACCGAAAGCCCAATTTAAGACGAATGGAACGTATTGCATTTCCTCGCCCTATGATTGACAATTCCGAACACTCAGAATTAAAAGTATGGAGAAATAAACGGAGAAATAAAGAGCGGATACTGATATTGCACGAAGAAGAAAAGTATATTGTAGTTCTGGAAGATAGAAAAAATTACATATTACCTTGGACAGCATATTACATAGAACATAACAACAAAATCAGGAGATTAATAAAAGAGTATGAATTGTATATAAAAACCGAAACCGCTTGATTAGAGCGGCTTCTTTTCTCCTTTGACACATGGTCATTGAGATGATACAAATATATGGCACATTATTTAAATATCAAAGTTTTAATGTAAATTTAACAATTTAATGCTACAAATAACAGAAAATACCATAGAACAATTTGCCATTGAATTATTGGAACGTTTAGGCTACCAATACATTTATGCACCTGATATTGCATATGATGGCGATAGACCAGAGCGAAATTCTTACGAAGATGTTTTGTGTGTGCCCAGCATAAGCGTATGCGGACACCCACCTTGATGTTCAAGAAAAATTTGAAAAATACAAATTATTTTTTGAAAATAAAAATTGATATTCAATTTGGGTAGGCATTAAATATTTCCAGAGAGTGAAAGTCT
>JABHKC010000052.1 GCA_018692315.1 Bacteroidota bacterium
AAATGACTATCAGGAATTTCGCCCAAAATTATTATCTTTGTGTGAAAAAATGAACCTATTTGAATTTACTAACAGATTTCCTGATGAATCTGCTTGCATTGCATACTTCAAGGAAACTCGCGACAAATTGGAAGTTGTGTGTACGAAATGTGGACATTCGGAACATTATTGGAAAAAGGACAGGATGTCGTATCAATGTAAGGATTGTGATAAACGAATTACTTTACGGAGCAGTACTGTTTTAGAAAATAGCAACTTGCCATATATTCTTTGGTTTAAGGCTATTCATTTGTTGACAACGACCAAGAAAACATTTTCAGCACTTGAAGTGCAAAGACAACTAAACCATAATTCTTATGAAGCAATATGGAAAATGCTTCATAAAATCAGAGAAGCAATGGGTAGACGGGATTCACGATATAACCTTAGCGAATATATCGAACTTGATGACGGCTTTTTTGAAACAGTTGACAAAGAAACCAAAGAGGAAGTCCGCAAGCGTGGCAGGGGAAGTCAAAAGCAGTCTAAGGTATTGGTGTTAATTGAATCTATCCCAGTTTTACCGGAGCAAAAAGCAAGCAAATACAAGCATAAGCCTGACAGAAAAGTAGGCCACGTAAAAATGATTGTAATGGAAAACCTTCAAGGCAAAAATATTAATGATAAAATGAAAGATCAGGTAAGCAAGGATACTTCAGCAATTTCTGATGCCTATAAAGGGTATAATAAACTTGAGGAAGTATTAAAATCCCATAAAGTAGTAAACACTTCAGAAATAAAGGAGGCACATAAGGTGTTGCCTTGGGTACATAGTGCTATAGGAAATGCAAAAAAAGTTCTTCAAGGACTTCATCATAGCATAGGTAAAGATTATCTTCAAAATTATTTAGACGAATTCTGTTATAAGTATAATCGACGCTACTTTGGAGACAAACTATTTGACAGGTTGTTGATAGCGTATATTGAATTTGAATAGTCTTTTGGGCGAAATAGCTGATAGTCATTTTGTTTTAAAATAATTGCAAATCCTACAGCTTGATCAGATTCTGCAAACATTTATGAATTTGTCTTTAATGGCAAAAACTACGAGCTTATAAAAGAGTTGAAAACCTTTAGCGATGCTGCTGCATATGCAGTTGAACGTGGAGGATACCTTGTTGAAATAAATAGCTTAGAGGAACAAAATACTGTTTTCGATGCCATAATAAATGGCGCCGTAGTTTCACCAAACTACATAACCATCAGCAATGGAGGAGGTATTGCCTACGTATGGATTGGAGCTACCGACAATTTTGCAGAGGGCACATGGCTTTGGGATGGCGATTATAATAATGTAGGAAATCACTTCTGGACTGGAGAAGGTGCAAACGGATTGAATGGCGTATGAACAACTATCAACAGTGCCTACACCAATTGGGGTGGAACAAGTGCTGGAACAGAACAGGAACCCGACAATTGGGGCTTTGGGCAAAACCATGCAGCTATGGGTCTTACTGGCTGGCCATCAGGGACAACAAATCTTGGAGCTCCAGGCGAATGGAACGATATTGTTGACATTAGCGAAGTTTACTATGTAATTGAATATGATAGTATATCCTCCTTTGTAAATTCCGTTATTGAAAATAAAACTCTCATTTATCCAAACCCTACAACTGGAATTTTATTTGTTGAAGGAAAAAATATTCAAACTATCGAAATTTTTGATATTACAGATAGGAAGATTCTAAGTTCCGAAAAACAAACTCTGAACCTGAACAGATTCGAAAAAGGTCTATATTTCGTAAATATAATGTTTAACAACCAATCGAAAGTTACTCGCAAAATAATCCTAGAATAACAACAAAAGTATATTTGAACCTTACACCTGTAAATTTGAAGCTTTTTACTGATGTAGTATGGTGGAATAATTTATCTTACCGAACTTAATTTTACAAGAACGTAGAGGAAAAGGTTGGAAAATAATTTCCGTAATAATAGCCGAGTTGATGCTTTAACAAAAACTTTAAAGCTATTTTAGAAAAAAGGGATTGTTTTTTATTTAGCAGTCCTTTTTTAATTATAAAAGTTTATTTATATTTGGAAAAATAAATTAAAAAACTTAATCATGAAAAAATCATTAGTATTTTTAGTTATTCTATTAGTTTCAGTTGCAACTTCTTGCTCAAAAGAGGAAGTAGATCCACCGGATCATAGTGTCAGAATTGAAAACAATTGTCCTTATGATTTATCCAGTTTTTATGTAGGGGGCAATAGTTTTGGTTATATCATTACAGGCGAAACAACAACTTTTCAAAATATTACTGAAGGAACCCATTCAGTAGCAGGAACAATTGTTGGAGGAGCATCAATTTTCGGCTCTATTTCAGTTGAAGGAGATGGGACTCATGAATGGACAATAAGAATTGATTTTTATGGAAATTTTGACATTTTCGTAAATTAAGTTTTTTGCAACTAACTTATAGAGTTTCAGAGAAACAGAAATTAATTATAGAATAATAAAAACTTGAAATTATGAAAAACTTATTATATTCTTTATGTATTTTATTTTTTACAATAGTGGTTTTCAATTCATGCGAAAAACCAACACCAAAGCCGGAATTAATGTATAATGCAATAAATATTACAACACCGGCTTACGTTTCTTTTGTCAATCCATTTAATACCTTCACAATTGAACCTGATAATAATGGAGAATTTTATAATAATGAATATGAAATATCAATAATGACAATAGGTTCAATTCATCTTTATGATGTATCGGTACATTTTGAAATAGAAACAATTACTGATACAGAAGATACAATTAATGCAATTGAGGGGGTCCATTATGAATTGTCAGCAGATAGTTTCATTATTCCTGCAAATTCAAATGAAGGAAGTATAAATATAACTTTACTCTACGAAACTCTTCCATTTGAACAATATGTACTCTTAAAGATGAATTTACTCTCTGGTAATTTTGATACAATTCCTATTTTATCATCGAGTGAATTTACTCTTTATAATCCTTATCAAGTACATTTTGATGTGTCACAATTCCTTGGTGAATTTATATGCGATGAACCAGATTATGGTTTATATGGTGTATCTTTCACGCTTGATCCCATAGTTGAAAATCGTATTCATAATGAAAATTTTTGGGATTGGGCTGCATCTGGTTCAACTATTTATTACGATTTTTCAGGAGACTCTACACAGACAATAATTATTCCAACTCAATCTTTTACATTTGGCGATGGTGTTGTAGGTATGGTTGACGGATCAGGCACGTATGATGCTGATTCTGAAACTCTTACTTGTGATTATAATATTTGGCATGAGGGTACTAACTACCCAACTCATCATTATTTTTATCGCCCATACAAGAAAAGTGCTACAAAAATTAGCAAAACAAAAGCTGAGTTGATGCAAGATAGAATCAAATAAAAATAAAAAAGGATTGTTAAAATATAACAATCCTTTTTTTGTGCAATTTTATGAAATACAGTATAAAATTCCCAGCTAAATCAAGTTTTCCCGTGGCAACTTTTATATTTTTTGCCACTACCACAAGGGCATGGTTCGTTTCTACCAACTTTTTTCTCTTTTCTTACCGGCTGAACTTTTTGCTTCTTTTTCCCTTCCGAGCTTCCATCATTTCGTGAGGTTTCAAGTTTACTTGTATCTAAGCGGCGTGGAGAATGACCTTCTTTCACCTGATCGGGATCTTGTGTTTGGATATGCCCTTTCATCAAAGTTGCAACAACATCTTTGTTAATTTTATCAACCATTGTTTTGAACAATTCAAACGATTCAAATTTATAAATCAAAAGCGGGTCTTTTTGCTCGTATGAAGCATTTTGAACCGACTGTTTTAAATCATCAAGTTCTCTTAAGTGTTCCTTCCAATTTTCATCTATCGTTGCGAGGATGGTTGATTTTTCGTATGACCTTACTAATTCCTGCCCTTCCGTTTCATAAGCTTTCTTCAAGTTTGTAAGAATTTGATAAACTTTTGTCCCATCGGAAATTGGCACAACAACATTTTCGTAAACTTTAGAATGAGTTTCATAAATTTGCTTTATTACCGGAAAAGCTTGTTTTGCAATTATATCGCAACGACTGTCGTGAGTTTCTATCAACTTTTGCTGCAGGGCTTCAATAATGTCTATTTTGTTCCATTTATTGTAATCGGCTTCACTAAAAGGAGCTTCAATAGATAATACTCTAAAAAGTTCGTTCTGAAAATCGGAGAATAAAATTTCACCATGGTATTGTTCGGTCAGGCTTTCGCAAACATCGTACATCATGTTTAGAATATCTACTCCAATCCTTTCGCCATACAAAGCATGCCTTCTTTTAGAATAAATAACTTCTCGTTGAGAATTCATAACATCATCGTATTCCAAAAGTCTTTTTCTTATTCCAAAATTATTTTCTTCAACTTTTCTTTGTGCTCTTTCAATAGACTTAGTAATCATTGAATGTTGAATAACCTCACCATCACCAATTCCCATTCTGTCCATCAGTTTTGAAATTCTGTCGGAGCCAAAAAGTCTCATCAAATCGTCTTCGAGCGAGACAAAAAATTGAGATGAACCAACATCACCTTGTCGTCCTGAACGTCCTCTAAGCTGCCGGTCAATTCTTCGCGATTCGTGCCTTTCGGTTCCTACAATTGCCAAACCACCGGAATCTTTCACAAGGTCTGTAAGCTTAATATCTGTTCCTCTACCAGCCATATTTGTTGCAATAGTAACAGCTCCTTCTAAACCGGCTTCGGCAACTACATCTGCTTCTCGTTTATGAAGTTTTGCATTCAACACATTATGTTTTATTCCTCCTCGTTTAAGCATCCTACTTAAAAGCTCGGAAGTTTCAACAGAAGTTGTTCCCACCAATACAGGTCTGTTTCTTTCAACAAGGCCTACTACTTCATCTATAACAGCTTTAAATTTTTCCCTTTTTGTTTTGTAAACCAAATCTTCAACATCGTCTCGAACAATAGGTTTGTTAGTCGGAATTACAACAACATCTAATTTGTAAATATTGTCGAACTCGCCGGCTTCGGTTTCTGCAGTACCTGTCATTCCTGCAAGTTTATGGTACATTCTAAAATAATTCTGTAATGTGATAGTCGCAAATGTTTGAGTAGCAGCCTCGACTTTCACATTTTCTTTTGCTTCAATAGCTTGATGCAAACCGTCTGAATATCGGCGACCTTCCATGATTCTACCGGTTTGTTCGTCAACAATTTTCACTTTATTGTCAACAAGAACATATTCGTCATCTTTTTCAAAAAGTGTATATGCTTTCAGAAGTTGATTTATTGTATGAACTCGTTCAGATTTTATCGCATAATCGCTAATAAGCTTTTGTTTTCGTTCTGCGAATTCTTTTTCAGGAAGATTTTGTTTCTCCATTTCGACAACTTCTGAGCCTATGTCTGGTAGTATAAAAAACTTAGAATCGTCTGAAGCAGAAGTTATTAGATCGATTCCTTTATCGGTGAGTTCTATGGAGTTATTTTTTTCATCAATTACAAAATACAGGTCATCGGTAACTTTATACATGTTTTTTGAATTTTCTTGCATGTAGAAGTTTTCTGTTTTCAAGAGCAAACCTTTATTTCCTGTTTCGCTTAAATATTTTATCAAAGCTTTTGTTTTAGGCAAACCTTTAAATGTTCTCACAAGCAACAATCCTCCTTTCTCAGTATCTCCGCTTGCAATTAATTCTTTTGCTTCAACGAAAGTTTGGTTCACGAGATTTTTTTGTGCTTTCACCAATTTTTCAACTTTTGGTTTTAGTTCGCCAAAAAGTTGGTCGTCTCCTTTCGGAACTGGTCCTGAAATAATCAAGGGTGTCCTTGCATCGTCAATCAAGACAGAATCTACCTCATCAACAATTACATATTGATGCTTTCTCTGAACAAGATCTTCGGGGCTAATTGCCATATTGTCGCGAAGATAATCGAAGCCAAATTCGTTGTTAGTACCATAAGTTACATCTGCATTATAAGCATTTCTTCTTTCGTCGGAGTTTGGCTGATGTTTGTCTATACAATCAACTCTTAATCCGTGAAATTCATATAATGTTCCCATCCATTCGGAGTCCCTTTTTGCCAAATAGTCATTCACAGTTACTACGTGAACGCCTCTTCCGGTAAGGGCATTTAAGAAAATAGGCAATGTGGCAACAAGTGTTTTTCCTTCTCCGGTTGCCATTTCAGCAATATCGCCTTTGTGCAATACAACTCCTCCTATTAATTGAACATCGTAGTGAACCATGTCCCATGTTATTTTGTTACCACCCGCTATCCAGGAATTTTGAAAAATTGCTTTGTCGCCATTGATATTAATATCTTCGCGAATAGTTGCCAATTCTCTGTCGAAATCGCTTGCAGTAACCTCCAAAGTTTCATTTTCGAAAAATCTCTTTGCAGTTTCTTTTACTATAGCAAAAGCAGCAGGTAAAATTTCATCTAAAATATCTTCAATTTTATCTTCAATATTTTTTTCAATTTTATCTATCTCATCGTAGATTTTTTCCCTTTCGGTGATATGAATTTTTTCGTTTTCAATTTTATCTTTCAATGAACGAATGGCATCATTATCTTCTGAAATATAGTCAGTTATATTTTGTTTTAGTTCATTGGTTTTAGCTCTGAGTTCATCATTTGAAATTGATTGAAGTTTCGAAAATTCTTCTTTAGCATCTTCAACAAATGGCATAATTTCTTTGATGTCTCTGTCAGATTTATTGCCAAAAAAGTTCTTTAAAACATTATTAAATAAGCTCATATTATATCTATTTTACTGATAATCTGCACTTTTGCAGATTGATACAAAATTAGTATATTTTTCTTACAAAAATTAAACCTTGTTGTTGATATGTAATTTTGTCATAGTTTTAAAAATATGATGTTTGGAGATAAGGATTAGAAATTTGTTAAAGATTCATTATCAAAACCTATCTCTTCGATTCTAAAATATAAACACCTATCTTTCGTTTTAGAATTTTATTAAATAAAACATTTGTTATGAAGAACTTAAAATTTGTATTTATAGCCTTGATTTTTACAGTTTTATTAGCGGCATGCGTTCCTTCATTGCATCCTTTATACACGGAAAAAGACCTTGTTTTCGATAAAGAATTAGTTGGAACATGGGAAACTGAGGGACAAATTTGGGATTTTAATAGTGTTGACGACAAATATTATAAACTTGTATATACCGACAATAGTGAAAAGTCATCGGATGGAAATAATGGAATAGGCAGTCTATTCACTGGTTCTGCCGGCACTTCCGCCAAATTTGAAGCACATCTCGTTAAACTTGGCGAAAACTATTATCTCGACTTATATCCTGAAGATTTTTTGAAAAATGAAAATACTCTTTTGATGCTTCATATTGTTCCTTGTCATACTTTCATGAAAGTGAAAATTGAGAATAACAAGTTTAATTATCAGATGTTTAATGGAGAATGGTTTCAGGAATTAGTTGCAAAAAGCCCTGAAATTCTTTCTCATGAGAATATTGATGGTTCGGTCCTTATCACAGCTTCTACTGCTGAATTACAGAAATTTATTATAGATTATTCTGAAAATGATAAGTTGTTTGAAGATGTAGAAATATTAAGCAAAAAATAGGATATTTTCGATTAACTCTTTCCTCTGTATAACTTTGAATTTTCTCTGCGAAAATCTGTGTAATTGCTGTTTCACAAAGTAAAAAAATCTTTATTTTATCCCAAATATTTTGTGCAATTGCAAACTTAGCCTCCATTGTTTTTTGCTTTGCGAATTAATATCTTTAAGAAGCTTAAGCGTGGAGACAATATTCATATCATTGTTTTCGTCGAGCGGGCTAATATAATAATTATCAGCATTTAAGCTATTTTCGATAGTTTGCAAATATCCAACTGAAACTTTGTCATTTACAATTCTGACTTCATTTGCATTTTTTTGGGCAGCTACTCCTTTTGGCGAAATTGTAATATAGTCGAGTTGAGCTTTTAAATGTTCAATTTCGATTGTCCCATTTGTTTCAATTCCTATCCAATAGTTTTTTTGTTTCAATTTTTCTAACAGAATTTCCAAATTATGAATTGTAGGCTCGCCTCCGGTAATGATTACCGATTTGCAATTAAATTTCGAAATTTCATCAATAATTTCCGAATCGGAATAATTCGTAAAATTTTCGTAGCAAGTGTCGCACCATTTACAATTAAGATTGCAACCGGCAAGCCTAATAAAAATTACCTTTTTGCCCTGATTAAATCCTTCGCCCTGAAGACTTAAGAATATTTCATTTACTTTATATTTCATTTTAAGATTTTAAAATTTGCATGATAAATACTTTTTCCATGTATAATCTTATTCTTCGTAGGTTGCCGTATTTCCATTTGTTTCCCGAACATCAACTTTATAGCAGCTATCAATTTGTTGGTATATCCAAAATGCCAAATTTTCGGCAGTGGTATTAAATTCTAAGATTTCGTTTAAATATTTGTGGTCAAGTTTCTTAAAAATTCGATTTTTTATCTCAGAAAAATCTATTACCATGCCACTCTTATTTAATTTTTCGCTTTTGCAATACACATCAATAATCCAGTTATGGCCATGAAGTTGAGTACATTTGCTTTCGTAATCTAAATCAAGTTTATGACTTGAAGAGATTTCCATTCTTTTTTTGATATAAAACATTTTCTTTTGAATTAGTAATTAATTAATGGATCAGTCATACCGGCATTTTTGAAAGCTTCCTGACGCAATATGCAACTATCACAAACGCAACAAGGTTTTTCTTTTCCTTTATAGCACGACCATGTAAGGCTATAATCGACATTGAGTTTTTTCCCAAGCTTAATTTCTTGTTCTTTTGATAAAAACATAAATGGTGCATGAATTTTTATAGGCATATTTTTTTCTACTGCACAAACTGTTCCTTTATTAATGGTTTGTTCCATTGATTCTATAAATTCTTGTCTGCAATCGACATATCCGGAATAATCGACCTGACTCACACCAATAAAAATGTCCTGAGCGCCAAGAGTTTCGGCATAGGAGGCTGCAATCGACAGGAAAATCATATTTCTTGCCGGAACATAGGTAATCGGAATATCCTTGCTTTTTTCATCGAAATCGGGGATATTTATAAAACTGTCGGTGAGAGCCGAGCCACCCAATAAATCGAGGTTTAGGTTTACAATTTTGTGATCTGCTACGCCAGCTTTTTTTGCAGATAATTTTGCGAGATTTATTTCTTTGCTATGTTTCTGACCGTAGTTGAACGATAGTGAATAAACTTCGTAGTTTTCTGCCGTAGCTTTATACAAAAGTGTTGTAGAGTCTAAACCTCCGGAATGTAGTACTACTGCTTTTTTCATGCTATATAAAACTTAGAAATTCGAAACTGGATATTAGGTTGATATATTCGAGACTTTTTTGAGTGGATTATAATAAATTTCATTGTCATCTTTTAGTTATTTTTTTTGATTTTCAATTAGTGTCTGCTGATCCCAATTTCTAATTTCATTTTTTTACCAAACGAACAACAACCAATTGCTCCATTAAATTCGGGGCTTTCGAGCTGATGGACAGACGAATAATCATTAGAAAAATAATTTTGAATTGCTTTGTTTTTTGCAACTCCACCACTCAAAATCAATTGGTTGTCTCGAAATTTATTGATGAAGGGTT
Source organism: Bacteroidota bacterium (assembly GCA_018692315.1). NCBI lineage: Bacteria > Pseudomonadati > Bacteroidota > Bacteroidota bacterium. The sequence goes on from JABHKC010000052.1 coordinate 9,683, forward strand.
TCAGTCGGCTATAGAGCGAAAAGTTTACACCGGCGCAAAGTTCTTCTAATTGAGCCCCTTCGGCAATTTTTCCAATAAGCTCCGATTCTGAAAACACTGCACAAGTAGAATTTAATTCGACAGGATTTTCTGAATATTTCGACAAATTTTCAGTACTTACTTCAAGAATATTTGCCATATTTTCGAGGTATCTGCCACAAGAAGCTGCACATTTTTCGTTCAAATCGAGATCGGTAATTATTCCTTTTTCAACTTTTACTACTTTTACGTCTTGCCCTCCAATATCGAATAGAATAAAATCTTTCATGCCGGTTTGAAAAATTGCTCCATATACGTGTGCTTTAATTTCATTGATCGGTGTAAAATTGCTGAGGTCTGTATTGTTTTTTCCGTAACCGGTAGAAATATAAACATCAATATTTTCGATTGAAAGTTTCTCTAAATCGACATTTATTTTTCCATTATATGTGCAATAATTCCTATAGAAATTCATAGTATTTTCTACTCTGGTGAAAATAATTTTACTATCCTCCATAATTACAATTTTCACTTGCCTACTTCCAAGATCTATCCCTAGAATTCTCATAGTTCAGTTTTTTTGATGTCGGCTACCATATCTAAAAATGCCTCTAATCGAAGTTTCGTTCTGGCATCGAGCACATTGAGTTTGTCTCCTTCTATGTTTATAATTGGTATTTCAATTTCTTCTTTTAGAATAATATTTTCGATTGCTCTATGGCAAAATGCTTGTGTATAGTGGATTATTGCATCAATTTTTCTGAGTTTTATTTGCTTTTTTATTTCTGAAATTCTAAATTCATTATTGTATGGATAGGTATAATTTTGATATTGCTCAAAAATATTGCGATCTGATTTGTAACGCGGAAAGGCAAATTCTCTCTGAACTTCGTTATATACAAAAGTTGCATCGTATTTATTTGCAAACTTATAAATATCGCTAGTCATTGGCGGAACACCTATATATCCAAGCTTTACTAAGTAGTGATTTGCTTTGCTATGTTCTATTTCTGCAAGTCTTTCTGTCAATTCTGTTTCGAAATTATCTGGATTTCCGCAAAAATCGCTAAAGTTTACAAGATAAAAATGATTATCCCAGCCATTTGCTTTGTTTTCGAGATAGGTCAATTCATCTAATTTTATTCCCAAATTTCGAATTTTATTGAATCTATTCCTTAGTTTTTCAACTTCGGAATATTCTGCATTTAGGTCTGAAATAAGTTTCCTTATGCTGGCTTCTATCTCCTCAATACCTCTTCCAAAAGGAAATGAAAACGGATAAACTTTTATTCCTCGTCTTTGCAAAATTTCGCTTAGGATTTTGGTGTTCGAACAATCTCCTTCAATGACACCAACTATTACTGAGATATTGTTTTCAATGCAGGCTCCGTACATTCCCTTAATCCAGGCACACATGCTTTTCGGGAAGCCATCACGCTCGGCAATATCAATAAATTTGGAATAGTTTTTCGATTCAATAAACAAATTGTTCATATCAACAGGAGTGAAGCCTGCCGCATAAAGAACCTCAATAGGTACTGTTGTTGTTATTCCAATTTTTTTCATATCAACTTCCTTCTACCCTACTTTTCCTCAAAAAAAATAGGGCTTCCACCCTATAACAACAAATACTATAAAACCTAAGTTTTATCCTAGTTTTGTTTATAGACAGGATGGATTTCGAACTGTCTTTTTTTCAATTCCGGCACAAAGATAGTAATTATAAATTATGAGTTATGAGTTAGAATTTATAAGTCATAACTATTTCAATAGTTCCTTAACTTTTGCAGCAATAATTCGCCCTTCTGCTTTGCCAGCAAGTTTTTTGTTGGTAGCTCCCATAACCTTTCCCATATCTTTCATCGAACTTGCACCCAACTCGGCAATTATTTGCTTAATGATTTCTTCAATTTCCTCTTCGCTCATTTGCTCAGGCAAATATTTTTCAATGACCGATGCTTCAAAAATTTCTTGTTCGTAAAGATCTTCTCTGTTTTGCGATTTATATAATTCTGCCGATTCTTTGCGTTGTTTCACTAATTTTTGCAGCAATTTAATTTCAGCATCTTCCGACATTTCACCATCTGCACCTTTTTCGGTATTTGCAAGCAAAAGTGCCGATTTAACAGCTCTTATGGCAGTAAGTTTTTCTTTCTCCTTTGCTTTCATTGCAGTTTTAATATCTGCACTAATTTTTTCAACTAAGCTCATTTTCAATAATTTGATTTAAACTTTTGCAAAATTAGTGTTTAATAATAATTTAGCCTACAGTTTTAAATTTATTTTTCGTCTAATATTTAAATTTGTGCAGTGAGTCATAATTAATAATTTTGTATGGAAATCTTCTTGAATTGATATAATAAAAAAAATGAAAAAGGGATTATATAAGATTTATACAAGAGTATTAGAAATAGTAATTTTATTTCTAATACCTATTATCTTAACCCAACTTGAGCATTTTTCCAAAATTAATAAAATAATGAAAATTTTATCTATCTGATATTTAGGCATATGACGTTATATAGAATCGTTCTAAATACCATAATGTACAGATATACAGTTATATAAGTAA
>JABHKC010000053.1 GCA_018692315.1 Bacteroidota bacterium
GATGGGGTTCTTATTCTTACTCATGGAATAATTCAGCAACAACTGAAGATATTTCTGATTTGATTACAGAAAACTACTCTGTAACAGTAACTGACATGGGCGGCTGCGAAGCTTTAGGAAGTTATTTTGTTGATGAACCAACTAATATAGAATTAGAGTTAATTTCAACAACAGATATTTTATGCTTTAACCAAAATACCGGTGAAATTGATATTGAAGTTACAGGTGGTAGCCCGTCATATAGTTTCTTATGGTCAAATAATGCAACAACCGAAGACCTATCTGATATCACAGCCGATTCCTACCAACTTACTGTTACCGACCTAAATGGCTGCACCGAAACAATTAGTGCAACTATAACTTCACCTGACAAGATAGTTGTGAGTGGGAATGAGCAAAACCCAACCTGCAATGGAAATTCGGATGGTTCAATCACTTTAACAATTACTGGTGGTGTAACACCGTATCAGTTTGTATGGTCTAACACTGCAACTACTCAAAATATTGATAATTTAGATGCAGGAAATTACTCAGTTACAATTACTGACGACAATAACTGTACGAAGATTAGAAACTACAATTTGAGTCAGCCTAGTATTTTTACTGTTTTTTCTAATGTTCAGGATGTGAGTTGTTATGGATTTGCCGACGGTTCTATTAATGTTACTATTCTTGGCGGAAGCCAGCCTTATACTTTTTTATGGTCGAATGGAGCAACTACAGAAGATGCAGATAACCTTGTTACCGAAACCTATACACTCACTATTACAGATGCAAATAACTGTATTAAAAATGTAACAAAAACCGTTGAACAACCTGATGAGCTAATTATTGCGCTTGATGGTTCAGATACAATTTGTTATGCAAGCAACAATGGATTTGTCAATTCACTTGTAAGTGGTGGTGAACCATCATATAATTATCTATGGTCAAACGGAGCAAGCACTCAAAATATTAACAATTTGAGTGGCGGAACTTATATTGTAAGTGTTAGCGACGATAATTCCTGCGAAACTATTGATGAGTTTTTTATTCTGGAATTGCCTGAAATTACAATCGCCGAGCAAATTACAAATACCACCTGTTTCGAAAACAACGATGGTGCAATCGATATTAGTGTAGCCGGTGGAATAGGAAATCATTCTTACCTATGGTCGAATTTGGAAACAAGCGAAGATATTGACAATTTGTATTTAGGGAATTATTCAATTGCAGTTGTTGATGAATTTGGATGCGAGGAGAATGAAAATTTCACTGTGTCAGGTCCAGAATTTTTAGAAATCACTTTTGTAGAAAATAGTGTGTCTTGTTTTGGTTACAGCGATGGCTCAATTGATATTTCTGTTAGCGGTGGAACAGCGCCATATTCCTACACTTGGGATAATTCTGAAACTTCCGAAGATTTGAATACTATTCCGCAAGGAACATATTCAATTACAGTAACAGATTTGAACAATTGTGTTGCAACAGAACAAATTACACTTGGTGAACCTATTGGCTTCGATTTGATAGTAAACAAAAACGATATTCTTTGTTTAGGACAGAATGATGGTAGTATTGAGGTAATCCCAAATGGTGGCGATCCTCCGTTCTCATTCATATGGTCGAATAACGAAACAGATAGTTTTATTAGCAATCTCGCACCTGGCACCTACTATTTAACTATCGAAGATGTGTTTGGATGTATCGTAAACGAAAATTTCGAAATATTCTCACCTACTATGCTTCAGACCACAATGTATAAAACCAATGTTTCAGTTTTCGGTGGAAACGATGGTACAGCTACAGTTGTAGCCAGCGGGGGAGTATCTCCATATTCATATGCCTGGAGCGATGCAGCTGGTCAAACAAACCAAATTGCAATAGATTTAATAGCTGGTACATACTATGTTACAGTTTCTGATGCCAATTTATGCGAAAAAATAAATTCAGTAACAATTACACAACCACTTTGCAATGCTGATTATTCATATAGTATTCTCGGGGATTCCATTACAATGCAAAACCTTGCCTCAGGCTCCGATTTAGAATTTTTATGGGATTTTGATGATTTCTCATTTTCTACCGAAGAAAACCCTGTACATTATTATCTACAGGGAGGATTCTTCAATGTTTGTCTGTCAATATTTGATACCATAACAGGTTGTCAGGATTCATATTGCGAAATTATAGAAATTCAGGACACAAATATAGTTACCTGCAACTCTGATTTTAATTATTCAGCCATAGATACCACCGTAACTTTCACAAACAATTCAAGTGGTACGCTTACCGATTATTTCTGGGAATTTGGCGACGGTTCGGTTTCATATCTTGAAAATCCGGTTCATCACTATGACCATGGCGATTTTTATAATGTATGTTTAACTACCTATGATGCATTGAGTGGATGCCAATCAATTTCATGCCAAGTTGTTTATGTTGAAGATCCTATTGTGATTACTTGTAACTCTGACTTTGGATATTTCCCAGTAGATACTACGGTAAGTTTCAATAATCTTGCACAAGGCTATTTCACAAATTTCTATTGGAATTTTGGTGATGGTAACTTTTCAAATTCAGAAAATCCTGTTCATCATTACCAGAATGGAGGTTTCTTTGAAGCGTGTCTTACAATTTTCGACTCTATAAGTGGCTGTACTGACAATTATTGCGAAATGATTTTTGTTGAAGAATTGATTGTAGTTACCTGTAATTCCGACTTCATTTATTTCCCTATTGATACTACTGTATTTTTTGAGAATAATTCATTAGGAACCTATACGGATTTCTTCTGGTCTTTCGGTGATGGCTTCTATTCTTATGAAGAAGAACCGGTTCATCAATACGACCATGGAGATTATTATAATGTTTGTCTGACTATTTTCGATACAGTTAGTGGTTGCCAGGATATTTTCTGCGATATAATTTATGTTGAAGATCCGGTAGTGGTAGTTTGTAATGCCGATTTTGAATATTTTCCTGTCGATACAACAGTTTCATTTACAAGCATTTCTACTGGAACTTTCACAAATTTCAGTTGGAGTTTTGGTGATGGAACATATTCAACTTCAGAAAACCCAGTTCATCATTACGAAAATGGAGACTACTACGAGGTTTGTTTAACTGTTTACGATTTGTTGAGTGGATGCCAAAATACTTATTGTGAGGTAATTTATGTTGAAGATCCTGTTGTAGTAAGCTGTAATGCCGATTTCGAATATTTCCCAGATGATACTACGGTTGTTTTTGCGAACATTTCTTACGGAACTTACACAAATTACCACTGGAGCTTTGGCGATGGTTTTTATTCAAGCCAATTTAGCCCCGTTCACAACTACGACCACGGAGACTACTACGAAGTATGTCTTACAGTTTATGACACTGTTAGTGGATGTCAGGATATGTATTGTACAATTATTTATGTAGTGGACCCGGTTGTTGTTTCCTGTAATTCAAATTTTGAGCATTTTGCAATCGACACAAGTGTTACTTTTGCCAACCTTTCATTCGGTACTTTTACTAACTTCCTATGGAACTTTGGTGATGGAACTCAATCAACACTAGAAAATCCAGTTCATCAATACGAAAACGGTGGATTTTATAATGTTTGCCTTACAATATTCGATACAATAAGTGGATGTCAGGATATTTTCTGTAAAAATATTCTTGTCGAAGACCCAATTATTGTTAGTTGTAATGCCAATTTTGAGTTCTTCCCTGTCGATACAACTGTAAGTTTTTCAAATATTTCAACTGGCTCGTTTACCGATTTCCTTTGGAGTTTTGGCGATGGATATTTCTCTTACGAGGAAAATCCTGTTCATCACTATGAGGATGGAGATTATTATGTAGTAACACTCACAATTCTTGACTCAATAAGCGGTTGCCAGGATATTTATTCTACAAATATTATTGTTGAAGACCCTGTGATCGTAACTTGTAATGCCGATTTTGAGTTTTTCCCAGTAAATACGACTGTAACTTTCTCTAACGAATCCTTCGGTACTTATACTGATTTCTTCTGGGATTTTGGTGATGGACAATATTCAAATGTTGAAAATCCTGTAAATATTTATGCTACAGGCGGATTCTACGATGTTTGCTTAACAGTTTTCGATTCTGTTTCAGGTTGTCAGGATAACTATTGTCAGAATATTTTGGTAGAAGATCCGATAGTTGTTTCCTGTAATGCCGATTTCATTTTCTTCTCGGAAGATACCACAGTAACATTCCTTAACCTTTCTCTCGGAACATTCACTAATTTCTTCTGGGATTTCGACGATGGTCAGTTTTCAAGTCTTGAACATCCGGTTCATAATTTCTCTGATGCCGGATATTATTATGTATGTTTAACAGTTTACGATTCTGTTAGCCAATGCCAGAATACCTTCTGCCAGGATGTAGTGGTTGTCGATCCTGTTGTTATTATTTGTAATGCTGAATTTACTTATGTCCCCAATGATAAAACTATTTATTTCACTCAGGATGCTGTAGGTTCATATTCAGGAATTTTCTGGGATTTCGACGATGGTTATAACTCAAATCAGGAAAACCCTGTTCATATCTATGAAGAGGATGGATATTACGAAGTATGCTTGTGTGTATTGGATACAAGTACTGGATGCTTCGATACATATTGCGATATAATTACTGTAGGTGACCCAACCTCAAGTTGTAAAGCTGATTTTACCTATTTCCCTGACATAAATGATAGTTTAACAATTCATTTTGCCGATGAATCATTTGGAGATCCGGATTCCTGGTATTGGGATTTTGATGACAATTCGTTTGCAAATATTTCTCAAAATCCGGTTTATACTTTTGCAAATTCCGGTTATTTCAGAGTTAGTCTTACAATTCAGACAAGCTTCGATTGTTCGGAGTTTTTCCCTCCTTTGCCTCCAATAGTATGCGATTCGCTAAGTCAAATACTATTTGGTTGCCAAAAAACATATAGTAAAATAATTGCAGTAGGCGATGTAAGTAATAGTAGTTATGCTTTCTATACTTATTTTGCAGATTCAATTACCGCAACAGCTCATTTCAATAACGAATCGGAAGGAGAATTCGATGAAAATAGTTGGTTCTGGGAATTTGGAGATGGAATAACTTCATATCAGGAAAATCCTTCACATACATATGCCGATACAGGTTATTATGCAGTTTGTCTTACCACAACCACTATAAACGGTCTGGTAAAAACTTATTGTAATGAAGTCAGAATTGGTAACTCTATCGCAAATCCATGTCTGATTTCTTGTGTGTGGCCAGGAGATGCGAATAACGATTTAGAAGCAAATAACTACGATATTCTTAAAATTGGTCTGAATTATGGATTAGCAGGCCCCAACCGTGCTGAAATAAGTACATATTGGACAGGACATTTTGCTCAAAACTGGTCAACATATCAGCTAGATGGAACAAATAACAAACATGGCGATTGTAACGGAGACGGTGTGATTAATTTATTAGATATTGAAGCAATATATCAAAATTTTGCACACAGCCACTACCAGCAGCCTGATAAGAACGATGCTGTCTGGTTCATGAATATAGGTTGGGAAGACGATGGTAGTAAAACCAGCCGCCATAAAGGACGTGTCCGACTTCGTAGAGCTACTAAGGATTTAGGTAAACCCACATACGACAACAACCTTTACGGATTGGGTTACGAAATTGAATTGCTTGGCGCCGAAGGAATAATATGGAATTCCATAGAAGTTAGTTTCGATACCTGCTGGTTAGGTAACATTACTACAGATTTAATGTCATTCTTTACTATCGATTCTGCTCAACAAAAACTTTTCATAGGTTTGACCAAGTTCAACCAGCAAAATGCAAGTGGTGGAGAAAATGATACTACCGGTATTATGCAGTTTTCTATGGAATTTTTGGCAGGATACGATACCTCAAATGTTAGTTTCATTGTAACATCTGCCGGTGGAGTTCAAGCCGATGGTTCACATGTCGATATTGCAAGCGAGGCAAATATTGCAAGCTGGCAAATAATTCCTTTAGATCAAGGTTGGAGCATGTTCTCTACATTCCTCACCCCCAATGCACTAAATATTGGCGATCTTATGCAAGCAGTTTCTACAAACGTAATGCTGATAAAAGATGATCTTGGAATGGTATATTGGCCAAGCCAGGGCATTAATTTAATTGGTGATATAAATATTGGAAAAGGATATCAGGTGAATATGCTCAATGCCGATTCATTAACTATTGTTGGACCGGCAGTCGATCCATTAGAAACACCTGTACCAATACCTTCCGGATATAGTATGATTGGCTATTTGAGAATTGACGAAGCATCAATTATCGATGTTTTTAGTGATATTGCTCCAAATACTGTTATTGTGAAAGACGACAAAGGTTATGTATATTGGCCATATTTTGGTTTCAACAATATTGGTAATATGGAACCAGGAAAAGGATATAGTGTAAAAATGGGTAATGCAGATACGCTAATCTTCCCTGCAAATGGTCAAATTAACAAGGCAACGGTTCAGATTCCGCAAAATCAACATTATATTGATATTCATAATACGGGAGTAAATATGACTCTTGGGCTGCCAAAATCAAGCTTCGAGGATATTGAGCCTTTTGTAAAAATTGGAGATGAAATTGGAATTTTCAACGAAAGTGATGAGCTTGTAGGAGCTTCGGTTTATACAGGTGGATACGCGGCAATTTCAATTTGGGGAGATGATGAATATTCTGATGAAATTGACGGAATATTAGATAATGAAAAATTCGCAATAAAAGTCTGGAACGAGCAATACGAATATACACTGACTGTAGAAAACTGGATTGAAGGAGATGAATTTTATGAAACAAATAAAATTTCGATTGCCGGAAAACTTGGATTGCTGCAAGATGCAAACCAATTGGCTATAATTCTGCTGCAAAATGTTCCAAATCCGTTTGCCGATAAAACACAGATTTCTTTCTATATTCCTGAAGATACTTATTTGGAAATTAATACTTACAATGTGCTTGGCGAAAAAATAGAGCAAATTGTTGGGAGAGAATATACAAAAGGCTTGCATACAGTAGTTCTCGATGCTAATGATTATGCACCTGGCACCTATTTCTACAAATTGATTACTCCAAACTTTATTGGCGCAAAATCTATGAATGTTATTAAATAGAATCTGTTTGAAACATTTAAAAAGCCGAGATGTTTTTCATTTCGGCTTTTTTTATAATTGTATATTCAAATCACAAATGACTATATTTGCTGAATGATTTGGAAAATGAAAAAAAAACTATGCATCACGAAAAGATAACAATAAAAGGGTTAAGAGGTTTATCTAAAATAATGATTGATGATTTTAAAAGGGTAAATCTTTTTGTAGGTAGAAATAATTGCGGAAAAACATCTGTTCTTGAAGCATTGTTTTTAATAACTGGGATTTCAAATCCTAAACTGCCTATTACTTTAAATCAATTTAGAGGAATAAACTATTTTATTGGTGATGATAAGGACTTTAAATTGATCTTTAATGAATTGAACTACGAAAATGGAGTTGAAATATTATCGATAACAAAAGCAAAAGAACGAAAGCTGCGAATTAAGCCTCATTTTCAAGTAGAAAATAAAAATATCGAAACTACATTTGATAAAGACAGTTTTGAAAAACCTGATTTACATACATATCAAAACTATCAGGCAGTTGATGGGTTTGAATATTCCTTTTCTGTTCAAAAAAAGGATTTTGAAGCCTCAATAGTTCAAGCTGGATTGTTATTCAATCAGAGTGTTTCTAAAATGGATATTCCGGTCATGTTGACCCCTCAATCCGGCCATATTGACCCCTCTAGATTTTGGTTTTAAAGAACGCTTTAATATGACAAAATTTCAGTTTATAAAATCATTTTTTCATACTTCAAATTTACTTTTTTTTCTTAAACTTTCTCCTCTTAATTCAATTCTGTGTGATGAATGAATTAATCTGTCAAGTA
>JABHKC010000054.1 GCA_018692315.1 Bacteroidota bacterium
TGAAAAACAACTCGCCGGCAGCACTTTAAACAAAATAGAAATGCACACAGCCTCAGGAAACTACCTCGTTCATCTGATTGGCGAAAAATCCATTTCAACAGAAAAAGTTTTCATTAATAATCCCTAATTTCTAATTCCCAAATCCCATGAAAAAACCATATTCCACTCCCAAAATTGAAATCATCAAAATCGATACAGAAATTTCAATTGTAATGATGACTACAATTCCTCCTGATCCGGGCAAAAATGCTTATTATCAATATAAAGACAATAGAAATAAAAAGAAAGAAACCTTTGCATCGCCTTTTGAATAGTTTGTAGAAAATCAAAAATGTTCAGTTAAAAGTATCCAATCAAAAATATTTGTATCATTGTACATTTGAATTATTATTGAATTGTTTTGTACATGAAAAGGATTTTTTTGACAGTTTGCTTGGTGTATTGGTTTTCTTTTGTGTATGCAATTAATGTTGACAGTTTGAAAACTGCACTTGAAAGTTTCCCAGATACAACACAAATAAAAATCCTGAAAAAGAAATCTCAGGGATTATTGGATAGTAAGCCTGAAGAAGCTAAAGAAATAGCAAATTTTATGCTAGATATTTCTCAACAATCTAAAGACAATTTTGAAATATCCGAATCACTAATTCTAATAGCTTATTGCGATAAAAACTTAGGGAATTTTCAAAAATCTATAAACTCATTAAAAAAGGCATTAAAAATTTGTGAAGAGCTAAAAATAATTATTCGTCAGGGATATATTAATAATTTAATAGGTGTGAATTTTGCATCAAATGACCAGATTGATAGTGCACTTTTTTATTATCTCGAATCTGAAAAAATTCTTGAAAACTTGATTGTTAATGACAGTGAAAGTAAAAAGCTCAAAATGTTAAAAAGCATTTTATATACGAATTTAGGAGTTTTTTACTATTTTAAGATAAGCGACTTAAAAAATTCCAAGAGATATTTCAATGAAGTGCTTCAGCTTGCCACCGAAATAAGAGATAGTGTTAGAATTAATGCTGCGCTATCGAATTTAGGAATGGTTTATAGAGCTGAAGGGGATAACAAAAAGGCTTTAATCCATTATGAAAAAGCTTTTATTATGGCATTTGAAATTGGAAATTTGATGTATGCGGCAAACGCATCTATCAATATTGCCGGTGTTTATAAGAGTCAAAGAAACTTTAGTAAAAATATAGAATATTTAAATGAAGCCGTCAGTATTTTTAAATCAATAAATGCAAAATTTAATGTTGGAAATACCTATTGGATTTTGGGAGAAGCATATTTTAGTTATAAATATTATGAAGAGACGATAAAATGCTTGATGAAAGCATTATCATATAAAGAATTTTCAGATAATCTGAAAAAAAAGCAAAAAGTTTATTTAAAAATGTCTGACGCTTATGAAAAGACAGGAAATGTTGATACGGCTTTTATATATTTCAAAAAACAATCGGAAATTGAGAAACAAATAGAACAACAAATTAATACGGAAAATTTCAACAAGCTGCTTGTCAGTTACGAAACAGAGAAAAAAGAAAAGGAAAATCTGAGACTTACTACAGAGAATAAAATTAATAAGCTTTCACTGTCAAGAAAAAATACAATCATATATTCACTTGTTTTTGGAAGTTCTATTGGGTTGTTATTAGTAAGCTTGCTTCTTGTTCAATATCGTAAGAGATATCATGCATATAAGGCTTTAGTAAAACAAAATATTAAGTTGGCAAAACAAGAATTAAAAGAAAAGGAAACCTCTAACAATATAGAAAATACATCTGAAAATTTGAGTGAAAATTTTGATAGTAGTCAATTATTGATAAATAAACTCAAACAATATTTCGAAGATGAGAAACCATATCTACGTGCGAAACTGAAGCTTGATGATTTGAGTATAGCATTAAATACCAATCGTTCCTACTTGTCAAAAGCAATTAACGATAAGTTGAATATGAACTTTTACGAATTGCTGAACGAATTTCGGATTAAAGAATCCAGACACTTATTAATGGATAAGAAATATGATAATATTTCAATAGAAGGTATCGGACAAATGGTTGGATTTGCATCAAGAAGTTCCTTTTACAATTATTTCAACAAAACTTTTGGAATAACGCCATTATTTTTCAGGAAATCTTTAAAAGACAAAAACTAATTTTTTTCAATATATAATATAATTGTATTCAGGCTTTTACGAAAAATATTTACTTAAATAAACACATATTTTACTTTTAAGTACAATTCTAATTTTTCGATAAAATTCTAATTTTTCAATAAATTATACTCGCTTTCTCTGGTTAAAACTACTAAAAACTTTAATCTCAACTTTAATTTATAAGTGGTTTGTTACCAAATATATACAAGAGGTATTTACTTAAAGATACATTTTTTTTACGCTCAAGTACAAGGCAATTTACTGAAAAAGAAATCCATTTATCCATACGTACAAATTCCGCTTGACACAGGAGTTTTACTGCTGTACTTTTGGTTTCGATATGAAAAATATAAGAATTCGAATTACAGGTAAAGTTTTTAAAACAGGATACAGATTCCATGTTTGGCAGATTGCCGATCTATTCAACATAAATGGTTTTGTTCAATATAACAGTGTCGATTCTGTTTATGTTGAAGCAAGTGGAGATAAAAAAAATATTGATTCTTTTCTGGCTTTTATCAGATTAGGAAACTTTACAACAGTAATAGACAAATTCGAAGCACTGACCAGTTCAGTAAGTCACCAAAAAATATTTAAAATCATTGAAAACAATATTAATAATAATTAAACAATTAATATCATGAAAACACAACTTTCTACTTTATACTTTCAACTTTCTGCTTTTATACTTTCAACTTTAGTCTTTCTACTTTTAACTTCAAACCTGTTTGGTCAAAATGTAGTAGTAACCGACGACGATACCTACACACCCGATGCATCTGCAATGCTCGATGTAAAATCCACGGATAAAGGATTGCTAATTCCGCGAATGACAGAGACGCAACGCGGGGCTATTTCGAGCCCGGCAACAGGTTTGCTGGTTTTCCAAACCGATGGAACAGCAGGTTTTTACTACAATTCCGGTACGCCGGCATCACCCAACTGGATAACAATTTCATCAAGCTTAATTTCGGAATTAAAAGATGCCGACAACGATACCAAAATCCAGGTAGAAGAATCGGCCGATGAAGACAATATCCGCTTTGATGTGGCAGGAACAGAGGCTGTTGTGATTGATGAAACTGGAAATGTTGGGATTGGCATAAGTGCCCCAACATCGAAATTAGAAATTTCCGGATCCAGCCTAAGCGGTACAAATAAAGCTTTAAAACTTGGTAGTGGTTTCAGTGATGGCGGATATATTGATATTGGAACATCAAGAACAATTGGAGTTTTTAATGGAGGATCACTATTTATGGGATTTAATTACGATTACGATGCTACTACAAATCAATATGTATATGCAAGCCCTTTCCCAGCAAGTGTAACTGAATGGACCCCAAACGGTGAGATTAAATTTAAAGTTGCATCTACGGGAACAGCCGGGGATAACATTAGTTCTAACACAGCTATGACTGTTTTAAACAACGGAGCTGTAAAAATTGGAGCCTATACTCTTCCTTCTACTGATGGAGCAAATGGGCAACAACTTGTTACTGATGGGAGTGGAAATGTGAATTGGTCGAATTCAGGTGGACACTGGACTGAAAACAGTGGAGACATATACAGAAGTACCGGCGATGTTGGCATTGGTACAAATACTCCATCTGGTATTCTGGAGGTTTCACAAGCCGTAGAATATTACAATGAGCTTATTGATCAGCAACAAACTTCCCACTTTGATTACTATTATACGGGAAGTGATATATGGCAATCATTCACTTCTGGAATTTCAGGATATTTAACAAAAATTTCAATATATGTAGGTAGCGCTACAAGCGGTTCATTTGTCTGGAAAGTGTATGATGGACAGGGTACAGGAGGTACATTGCTGGCAACCTCAGATACTTTAAACAGAATATCTGGTTATAATTATGTTTACTTTGATAATGTCACCATTCCTGTTATAGCTGGACAGCAATATACATTTGCTATAGAATATAGTGGAAGTTGGAGTTTAAGTTATCAAAATAATAATCTATACAGCGGAGGTGTTTTGTTTTTTGGAGGTTATATTCGCACTTCTTATGATACAAAATTTAAAACTTATGTTGCCAGTTCATTAAGTAGAGCTCCGGCTTCATTCACAGTTCATAATAATGGTAATGTGGGTATTGGAACAACAAGCCCGTCTCAAAAACTCGAAGTAAACGGAGCTGTAAAAATCGGTGCATATACTTTACCTTCTACAGATGGTACAAACGGACTGCAATTGACTACCGATGGAAGCGGGAATGTGACTTGGTCAAACAGCAGTGGGTTATGGACAGAAAACAGTGGAAACATATACAAAAGTTCCGGTAAAGTTGGCATTGGAACAAGTTCACCTGCAGACTCTAAACTTCACATTGAAGGTTCCGGAATCTACGATGGAATGATGAGGTTAAACAATACAGGAACAAGTGGTGCCTCATTTTTTATGGGAAGTACTAATAGTGAATGGACTGTCGGTGATAGCTTGTTTATTATGGGTCATGGAAGTCCTTCAAGTGCAAATACTGATTTAGTGATAACATCAGACGGTGATGTTGGAATAGGTACATCCACACCAAACCATGCACTCGATCTGGGTGACGCATTAGGTGCAAAATTAGCAATGTACCAAAACACGACAGGGAATGCTTTTTTTGGTTTCGGTATTTCTAATAACACACTCGAATTTCATGCAGGCTCTACAACCGGAGCCACAGCAGAAGCTAAAATGGTAGTAAATGGCAATGGTTACGTAGGCATTGGAACAACAAGCCCGGGTTTTCCATTAGAAGTAAGTGGTTACGTTTCACAAAACTACAGTAACTATGGCTATCTAACTGATAATGGAGCCGGTACACAATCACCAAGTTCTGATAATTGGGTTTCTATTAAAGCAGAACAAAGGGTGGTGGCAAATAAATTTACCGCTCTTTCAGATGAAAGGATAAAGACCAATATAAAAAGCAGCAATAGTAAAACTGATTTGAAAAAAGTAAATCAACTAAACATAGTCGATTACAATTATATAGACAAGCCCTCAAAAGGTACTCAGGTTGAAAAAGGTGTAATCGCCCAAGAAGTAGAATATATAATTCCCGAAGCAGTTAACATACACTCAGAAATTATCCCCGATATTTTTGTAACAGCCTTGGAAATAAAGAGCACGGGAGAAAATACCCTTATCGAAATTTCAAAAGAGCACAATTTACAAAAAGGCGATATGCTAAGATTAATTACAAAGTCAGAGCAGCTTGAAACAGAGGTGGTAGAAATACTATCAAAAACTTGCTTCGCTGTGAAACTTGAGCAAACACCCGAAAGCATTTTTGTTTATGGCAAAAAAGTTGACGATTTCCGTGCTGTAAATTACGATTATATTTTTTCGACAGGGATTGGGGCTATTCAGGAACTAAGTAAGCAGAATGAAAAACTAAGGTCAGAAATTGAAAGTTTGAAAAGTTTAAAGTCTGATGTAGAAGAATTGAAAGCATTGTTCGGTCAAATTGCAGAAAACAATTAACAATTAACAATTAACAATAATAAATTAAGAGTTATGAAAACAAAACTTTCCACTTCATTACTTTCCACTTTAGTCTTTCTACTTTTAACTTCAAACCTGTTTGGTCAAAATGTAGTAATAACCGACGACGACACCTACACAAGCACCAGCGCCAATGCTTTACTGGAAATAAAACCCGGCAGCAACGACAAGGGCATACTTATCCCACGTCTGACAACTGTCCAACGCAATGCTATGACAATGAACACTACCAATGACAAAGGTATAATGGTATATGATACCGACACCAAAAGTTTTTGGTACTACGATGGCTCTGGCTGGGTAGAAATAGGGGCAAGTTCCTCGGGCATGACCGATTCTGATGGGGATACAAAAATACAAGTAGAAGAATCTGCCGATGAAGACAAAATCCGTTTTGATGTTGCCGGAATCGAAGCTATGGTGATTGATGAGAATGGTGATGTAAAGATTGGAGGAGTTAGCCCATATTCCAACCTTGAAATAAGCGCATTTGCATCTGTGAGCCTTCTATTGGAAGCGGATAATGACAACATTGATGAAGGAGATCATCCTCAACTAATTTTCTCACAAGACGGTGGTATTGTAAAAACATACTTAGGTAATTTCAACTCCGAGAATGCTTTTTCAATTATCCAGAATTACAATGATGACTTAAAGTTTTTTACTGATAGTACCCAAAGATTTACCATAAAAGGAAATGGAAATGTAGGCATTGGAACCTCTACACCCACGAATGAACTAAGTATAGATGGAAATGCTGATTTTACTGGAAATGTTGGTATCGGCACCAGCTCTCCTTCCAATGCACAACTACAAATTGAAGGCTCAGATACCTATGATGGTATGATCCGAATTAATAATACAGGAACTAATGGAGCAAGTTTTTTTATGGGAAGCACAAATGATTCATGGAGTGCAGGGAACAATAAGTTTATCATGGGCCATGGAAGTCCTTCAAGTTCTAATGTTGACCTTGCTATTGATGAATTTGGTAATGTAGGTATCGGAACATCAGATCCATCCGAAAAACTCGAAGTTAACGGAGCTGTAAAAATTGGGGCATATACTCTACCTTCTACTGATGGAACAAACGGACAATTTCTAAAAACAGATGGTAGTGGAAATGTTAGTTGGTCAGCAGATAATAATTCTTGGACAGAAAACAGTGGAGATATTTACAGAACTTCTGGTAATGTAGGTATAGGAACAAATACTCCGTCCAATAAGTTAAGTGTAGATGGAGATGCTGATTTTACTGGTAATGTAGGTATTGGTACTACAACAACTTCAGGTTTGTTTCATGTATTCGCCGAAAACACTTATGTTGATGTAGTTGATCAGCAAAATCTTTATTCCAATTATGGAACGTCTGGATATGATCAATGGCAATCATTTACAGCAGGAGTTTCGAGCGAACTATCTAAAGTGAGTTTATACAAAAATGGATATAGTAATTCAACCCATTCGATTCAAATATACTCAGGAGTTGGAACCAGCGGCACTTTATTAGCTACTGAGATAGTTTATACAAGTGTAACTGGTTGGTTTACTACTACTTTTTCCGTTCCAACAAATGTCACAGAAAATCAACAGTACACTTTAAGAATTATCACAACCTCAGGGGCGAGTAACCTATTGTATAATGACGGTAATCCCTATCCAGGAGGTCACTATTATAGTTCTGATTATGGGTTGGAATATGGCTCGGACTTACAATTTATAATTTACGTCATATCAGGTGATCCAGATAGGAATTTAATTTTCACTTCAGATGGGTATGTTGGTATTGGCACCACAACCCCCGGTTTCCCTTTAGAAGTGAGCGGATATGCTGCCGAAAGTTATACAGGCTATGGCTATTTAACCGATGGTGGTGCAGGAACTTATTCCGGTACATATAACAATTATGTTTCCATAAAAGCATCAGACAGGATTGCAGCTTTAAAATTCACGGCTTATTCCGATCAAAGGATCAAAATAAATATTAGAACCAGCAATACCATGTCCGATCTTGAAAAAGTAAATCAGCTAAGGCTTGCCAATTATCAATTTATTGATAGCATAGCCAAAGGAAATCAGCTTCAAAAAGGATTTATTGCCCAGGAGGTAGAAAAAGTGCTACCCGAAGCTGTAAACCAACATAGCGAATTTATCCCCGATATTTTTGTTTTGGCAAACAAAGTAGAAAAGTTTGAGAATAAAATCAGAATAGAAATCCCGAAAAATCACTATTTGCAAAAAGGCAATTTCGTTAGACTGATAAGTTCTTCTGGCAAAATAGAAACAGAAGTTCTAAATATTATTTCAGAGAAATGTTTTACTATAAAAATGGATAAGGTTCCTGAAAGCATTTTTGTTTATGGCAAAAAAGTCGATGATTTTAGAGCAGTAAATTACGATTACATTTTCTCGACCGGCATAGGTGCAATTCAGGAATTGAGCAAACAAAATGAAGAATTAAAAATGATAAATGTAGAATTAAAA
>JABHKC010000055.1 GCA_018692315.1 Bacteroidota bacterium
ATAATCTATGTTTCCTGTTGTTGTCCAGCTAATGTTGAAATTGCTTCCTCCAGTAAGAGTTTCACCACCATTTGGAGTGATTATAGAAATAGTGTTTGGTAGAGGAGCAGCAATTTCAAAAACATT
The DNA here is from genome assembly GCA_018692315.1 of Bacteroidota bacterium. Lineage (NCBI taxonomy): Bacteria > Pseudomonadati > Bacteroidota > Bacteroidota bacterium. The sequence goes on from JABHKC010000055.1 coordinate 127, forward strand.
ATCGCTCACATCCACAACAGTAGAATTATAAACCTCATTAATTTGAATTAAGGCATTTGTGCTTACAACATTTGGAACTGTCCAGGCATACTGACCGTAATTTTGGGCATAATCATCTATCATATTCCAAATATTGCCACCATCGGTTGAATAATAAATTTCAACTGCTCCATAAGTGAAAGTTCCTGTCCAGGACCATTGAATTGTATGCACTGATCCAGCTGTTAAAACTTCTCCACCATTGGGAGAAATTATAGTTACAGAGTTAGTTACGATATCAATAGTAAAGGCTGCATCACTAATATCAAAAACACTTGTATTGCTAAATTCGGTAATCATGATTTTTGCATTATTGGTTGCCACATTTGGAGTTGTCCAAGTATAAGAACCATCATTGCTTTCATGGTCAGCAATAAAAACCCAATTGATACCGCCATCAACAGAATAGTAAAGATCGAGCCAGCTTAATGATCCATCGCTTGTCCATGTGATATAATAGACATCGTTAGCTTGCAAAACCTCTCCTCCATTGGGATAGCTTACAGTAATCGGATTTTGAGTTTGAGTAATTGTAAAATAACTATTGCTCTGATCGACATAAACAGACTGTGCTTTCACCAAACAAGTTGAGGAATTAACATTTGGTACTGTCCAGACATAAGTGCCGGTAACAGGGAGATTGTCGTTGATAAATATCCATGTAGTTCCACCATCGGTAGAATAATATAGATCAACCAAAGAAGATGAGCCCATACTGACCCATTCAATAGTATAAGTTGAACCGGAAATTAAAACCTCACCACCATTTGGCGTGATAACATCAACAGATTGCGCAAATAATCCTGAATACCCCATGCATAGGATTAACATTGAAACAAGTAAAAATCTTTTCATAGCAGTATAGTTTTAGTTAAAATTCTAATGTAAAAGTAACACAAAACATAATTATTGAAGGGCTTCCAATTCAAAGAAAGCCTTTGTTTTTTTATAATTCCATAAGTTAAATTCCCATCTGTAGGAGCTTACTTTTGAAAATAATCGAATAAGGGACTAACAGTTTATTGTATATTGTTTGACAGTGTCAATTTAAAAACACTTTTTGGCTTGTGATTTTATTATTTTCTACCATGCGGACAAAATAATTGCCTCTTGTATTGTTTAGGTCAATTTTAGTTATGGTAGAATTTGAATAGGATCTTTGCATAATCTTCTTGCCGAGCATATCATAAATTTCTACATAATAATTTTCAGCTTGTGTTTTAATGTAAATGCTATTTTTATGTGAGTATATTTTTGACCTAATGTATGAAATATTATCCTTAGTTTCAGTTACTAATAATGAAAAGTGCAAGACAAAACGCATTGTATTTGAAGCTGTTGAAGAAAAACTATACAGTGGATTTTGCCTAAGATTGCTAAAAGTATTTTGGTCTAAATCTTCGAGATAAATCTCAATATTCGGATCAAGGTCTGTAATATTATATGCATTAATTGAAAATTGATCTGAAATTTCGATCAAAAATCCAAGAGGAATAGTCAGGTTTGAAAAATTATTGGGAAGGCTTTTTATTGAAAGATCTCCTGCCAGGCTGTCTGTAGTATAGATTTGCGGTAGGTTTTGGTCGGTAGGATATAGTTTTTCTGAATCGTAATCATCGAACCCAAGTGTTGCATTTTCAAAAAAACAAATAATTGTTTCATCTGTAAATACTCCTCTTTCAACTCTGATTCGCAACACATTATCCGGGTTTTGAATATTTTTGAAAAGATTATTCGGGCTGGTATGAACTCTATCGGAGTTTGAAAAAATTATTTGCCCGCTTGCATTGTTATTTTCAGTTCGCACCCAAAATGTTTGCATCGCCGGAACAGTTCCTGAAATTTCACCGTTGCCATTGTTATTTGTCCCGATTCCACTAAATGAATTAAAAGAATCAAAAACCATTGCACTGCCAGAATGTGTTCTGTACCAGAACGTTGTTCGCAAATTCGATTTTTCTACAGAACCCCAGTTTATACCCGAAGGATAAGGATTTCCAACCAGATTGAAACCTGGTGAAACTGATGGAGCATTCCAACTTGTATTTAGGACTATTGTATCGTGGTTAATATTTCCGGCAAAATTTAGAGTTGTATTACTAGTTACCCTGGCTACATATCCTCTTCCGGCAATTAAATCTGTTACATTGTCCAGAATCTCTGTATATGTTCCGCTTTCTTCAGTAAAATACCAAAGTTTATTGTTGCCTATCGCATTGAAAATTTCCGATTTTCCATTACTTATAGGAGTTGTCAAATACCAAAATCTTCCATCAGGAATGTTGCTTGTATTTGAACCTGTTATAAATTTTTGAATTGTAGCTTCTGGCCCTGATGATTCTATTAAAGATCCTGTTCCTGCTATGTTTGATTGTAGGGTTAATGTCCCGCTGTTAGTCAAATCGGTTGAAACAGTTAACATACCGTCAGAAGCAATAGTTAATGATCCTAGGTTTTCAACTTCTAGTGAATTACAAATTTGGATTGTTGGGTCACTAATTACAGGATAATCTGTTATTCCCGTACCGGGGATTAGAACATCAACACAGGTACATGGTTTATAATCGCCATCCCAATTGTCTTCATCACTCCAGTCTCCATCTACTTCATTATCCCATTCAACAATATTTGCGGTGCCAGGTGTGCCATTTTTATATGTGCCGGCAATGCACCAATCATCTAATGATTCACCGGAATTATCATCTGGCTTTCTAAGATAAAGGCGATTGTCTAAAAAATCGAAAGTATTCACATTGGCCGGGAGGTCGTTTATCTGATCAATGAATCCAGATACATCCGCATGAAAAATTGCAACACCATCAGTAGCTCCATTTAAAAACATGCTGCTAAGTTCAAAATCGGGTGTGATTCCCGAGTAGGACGCTGTAAAATCAGCTATATTCCTTGTAATAATTAGATATTCATCTGATTCGATTGTACCACTTAATGAAAGGCTAGTATTTGGTGTTTGTTCCAGATTTCTATAATGTTGGATTTTTACGCCTTCAAGACTGAGCTCTGAAGATGTTGTATTGTGAATTTCAATCCAGGAGACTGTTGCTGTTTGGTGACTATTAACTTCTGTAATTTTTAGTTCGCCAGCCAATGGAGTAGCAGGTGGCGGGGGCGGTGGTTCCAGGGTGTGAAACCTGCTTAATAAGTAAAACAAATCACTTGATACTGGAGTTACACCTTCCGTTGTCTGGTATTTATCGAAGTTTTGTAAGAAATGATCTGTAACACTGCTTTTGGTAAAACCTGGAAGAATTGAACCAACACCGTCATTATAGGATCTTTTGAAGAAATTAACCGACGGTGTTACTGTAGTATCTCCCAGTCCAACAATATATGAAGTTGCATAAGGATTGTATCCTGTAAGGAAATAGAATGATGACAATGCAAAATTATATGCTGAAAGAATATCCATATAGTCAGCGATTGCCAACATAGTAATTGTAAATATATTATTGCTACAACTACTTATAATGGTTTGATAGTATAATTCCAATCTTCTCCATGAAATTCATGTTTATATATGTTAATTTTTTCGAAATCTGATTTAGATATTTTAATCCCTGTTTCATAGAT
>JABHKC010000056.1 GCA_018692315.1 Bacteroidota bacterium
CAAGGCTATAAAACAAACAAATGGACAGGCTTATTAATTCAAGATTTTGTTTTGAAAAACTGGAAATTTAAAATTAGCAAAAGAACTGCTCAACTCTGGCTGTCGAAAGTATTGTGATTCTTTTTCATGCGTTTGCCCTGGAATTATTTGATAAACTTTTCAGTATGACTGCAATTATGATAAATATTTCGTCTAACAACATCCTTCATTTTGTCCATTACACCAATTTTTTATAATGTCTATTTTTGCAATCTGAATAAAACTACCTGAAATTTCAAGTGAAAAATTTATCAAAAATCTTAATTAAGAGTCAACCGCGAAAAAGTCCAATTTCATGCTTTTGCTATTTTGCAGCATTCTACACAATTGTTAAATTGCTGAAAATCAGTTTTGCCCCATACCTAAATGGAGCCTTGTTTTCAGCAACCGTTAAAATATTGAGTTTTCGGAGCAGACTCAATTTAAAGAAGATTTTCAATAGAACTTGCAATTTTTTCCATCAGCCATCGGGGGGTTGATGTAGCTCCGCAAATTCCTATGGTTTTAGCATTTTCCAACCATTCATTTTTCAGTTCCGGCAGGTCAGAAACAAAATAGGAATTTGGATTTGTGTTTTTGCAAACTTCATAAAGCATTTTCCCATTCGAGCTTTTTCTACCGCTCACAAAAATTATCACATCGTTATTGCTTGCAAATTCACGCAAGGATGGTTCGCGATTGGTAACTTGCGAACAAGTTGTATTATTGCTAATAAATTGGGCTTTTGAGTTGATTTTTTCAAGTTGACTTTGAATTTCCTTCTGAATCTCGAAAAAGCCTTCTAAGCTTTGTGTAGTTTGCGAGAAAAGATTTATGGGTTTTGTGAAGTCTATTTTTGATAAATCTTTAAGAGTATTAATAACAATTGCTTTTCCTTTAGTCTGGCCAACCAATCCGTTAACTTCTGCATGACGATTTTTACCGTAAATAACAAGTTGTCCATCGATTTTTGAGATATCGTCGAAACCATTTTTAATTCTGTTTTGCAATTTTAAAACAACAGGACAGGAGGCATCTATTAACTCAATATTGTTTTCTAATGCAATTTTGTATGTTTCCGGTGGTTCTCCGTGGGCACGCAGCAGTACTTTGCAGTTTTTTAATGATTTAAATTTTTCGTGATCGATAGTAATCAAACCTTCATTTGATAATCTTTTGACTTCTACATTGTTATGAACTATATCGCCAAGACAATAAATTTTATCTTCTTTTTCGAGAATTGCCTCAGCCATTTGAATTGCGTAAACTACGCCGAAACAAAAACCCGATTCTTTATTTATTTCTATTTTCATAATAAGTGAAATTCTATTTCTGAAAATCGTTTAGAATTTTCAAAATCCAATCTAATTGCTCTTTTCTGGAGATTTTACTATTATCTAAAACCATCGCATCTTTATCCATTTTCAGCGGACTTTCTTTTCTGTTTTCGTCAATAAAATCTCTGTTTTTAATATTTTCAAAAACTTCTAAATATGTTGTGTTAATATCTTTTTCTATCAGCTCATCATATCTTCTTTGAGCTCTGATTTCTACGCTTGCTGTCATAAATATTTTAATATCGGCATCCGGAAAAACTACAGTTCCAATATCTCTTCCATCCATGACTATCCTTTTTTGTTTGCCCATTTCTTGCTGCTGTTTTACCATTTCTACACGCACTTCCTTGATTTTGCTGATCTGGCTAACATAATTTGCAACTTCCAAAGCTCGAATTTCTGATTCGACATTTTTATCGTTTAAAAATATTTCATTTTCACCCGATTCTTCATTTTTTTTGAAACTGATACTTATGCTTTGAATTTTTTCAAAAAGAGTTTTGTCATCAACTTTATCATTTGAAATAATGTTATTTCTCAGGCAAAATAGTGTAACTGCCCGATACATGGCACCGGAATCAATATATGTATAAGCAATTGTTTTTGCAAGGTCTTTAGCAATTGTGCTTTTGCCGCAGGATGAGTGCCCGTCAATTGCAATTATTAGATTTTTTTCTATTTTCATTTATATAAGTGAAATTGGAATTTTGATATTGAAAATTGTTTAAACACAAATGTTACATTTATAATTCATAATCTTCCCAATGGCTATCGGGACATAATTCCCAATACATTTACAGAAAATTAAAAAACATTCTGCCAATAAATAAATAAATAACTAATCCTGTTATATCGTTTATGGTTGTAATAAATGGTCCGGTTGCAAGTGCCGGATCAATTTTCAATTTATTAAGAAATAGCGGAATAAAAGTGCCGAAAATTCCGGCAAACAAAATAATTGCAAACAAAGCTGTACTAACTGAAACAGTTAGGGCAAAATTCGAGCTAAAGAAATAACTATATATAAATATTAATGATGACAATATTATTCCATTTATCAGTGCAATGAGCAACTCTTTTATAAGTTTTCTGCCAATGCTTTCGAGCCCAATAGTATTGTTTGCAATTCCTTGTACAATAATTGATGAAGATTGCACACCTACATTTCCAGCCATAGCTCCAATTAACGGAAAAAACAAAGCTAGTCCAATATATTTGTCAAGATCGTCCTCGAAAAATCCAATAATTCTGGCACCAAAAATTCCGCCGAAAAGTCCGATCAGGAGCCAAGGTAATCTTGCTTTAGTAAGCTTCCATGTGCTATCAGAAGATTCAACATCTTGAGTAATACCCGAAACCATTTGGTAATCTTTTTCGGCTTCTTCACGAATAACATCAACAACATCGTCGATTGTGATACGACCAACTAACCTGCCAATACTATCTACTACAGGAAGCACAATCAAATCGTATTTGTCCATAATATTTGCCACTTCTTCCGAAGTAGCCTCAGTTTTCACTGTTATTACATCTTTATTATAAATCGCAGAAATATTTTTTGTATCGCTGCTAAGTAGCATTTTCTTCAACGAAAGTGTGCCTTTTAAAATATCATCGTTATCTACAACATAAACATAATACAATTCATCGACATCTTCGGCTTGTTTGCGCATTTCAGAAATGCAGGTAGTAATATTCCAATTTATATTAACACAAATCAGCTCTTTTGCCATCAATCCACCGGCAGTATCTTCATCGTAGTGAAGCAAATCGACAATATCTCCAGCTTGTTCAAGATCGTCGATATGAGAAAGTACTTCTTCTTGTTTTTCTTCCGAAAGCTCGCCAATGATATCCGCAGCATCGTCAGAATCCATTTCGTTAATGAATTGTTTTGCAATGACCTCGCTGGGTAGAACTTTAAGAAATCTTTCTCTGTCGTCTTCTTCCAATTCAACAAGAACATCGGCAGCTTTTTCTCCATCCAATAATAAATAAAGATATTTTGCTTCTTCAATACTTAATTCATCGTAAATCTCAGCAATATCGGCAGCATGTAGCGACTCCATAATTTCCAAAGCAACCGAATTGTCTTTCCTTTCAATTGTCTTCTTAAGATTTGTAACGAACTCTTTTGTAAGCTCAAAATTTGTTTTTAGTTTCATTTTGCGATTTCTCCTTCCATATCGTTTTTTAAGCTCATTTTTTCCGCAAAATTAGTTAAATCATTAAAATCTTCAACACCAAGTTGCTCTGGACGCTTCAAAAGTAGCTCATTTTCTATATTTTTGTCTAACTCTCCAACCACACTTTTTAGTGTATTTCTGATGATTTTCCGTCTATGATTGAAGGTGGCTTTCACTATTTGAAATAGCAGTTTTTCATTACAATTCAAAATGTTTTTTTCTTTTCTCACAAGCCTGATTACTGCCGATTTCACTTTTGGCGGAGGATCGAAAACAGTTTCGCTCACCGTAAATAAATATTCGACATCGTAGAAAGCCTGCAAAAGAACACTTAAAATTCCGTAAACTTTATTCCCTTTTTCTGAACAAATCCGTGCTGCAACTTCCTTTTGAATCATACAAACTACCTGGCTTACTTTGTCTCTGTTTTCGAGCACTTTAAAAAAAATCTGGCTTGATATATTGTATGGAAAATTACCGATAATGTGAAGTGGAGCTTTGGCAATTTGTTCGATATTCATTTTAAGAAAATTGTCATGATATATTTTGTTTATCAAATTTGGAAATTTCATCTTCAACACATCAACTGCTTCAGAATCAATTTCAACCACCGACAATTCGATATCTTTTTTTTCAAGAAACTCTGTTAAAAATCCTGTTCCGCCGCCAACTTCAATAACTTTGTGAGATTCATTATTTTCCTTAGTTTGTAGAATTAAACTATCCGAAATTTTTTGTGCAATGTTTTTGTCAATTAAAAAATGTTGCCCTAATGTTTTTTTTGCTCTGATTATGTTCATAATTATTTAATTAGAAATTGGAAATTGATAATTTTACAAATTACGATTTTCCTTTGCTACTTCTCTGTCTTTCCTCAATCCGTAGAACCTGCCCACAATGATTCCTACTGCCCAAAAAATTAGAACAGAGGTAAACAGGTTTTCTTTGAAAAAAATAAATCCAAATATGAAACCTGCCAGCAAACCAGCAATTGTGCCATAAGCCGAATAAAGCGATGCAAAATATGTTTTTGAAAAAATTTGATGTTCGGTTTTCAAATGTTCTGTAATTTCATCGGATAGATGTTCATACTCTTTCCGCAATTTCACAGAATTATTTAAGTAATTTCCTAAATTTTTTGATATGTCTTCAATTTCTGTTTTTTTTTGAATACAAACACTGCATTCTTTGGAGAATTTCTCTACAATCGAAGCCATTTTTACGATTTTATCGACACCGTAAAATTTTATATCCTTTTTATAAATTAATGATTTTTGAGATTCAATATTACTCTCAATCATTTCAATCCAATCTGTTTTCACAAATAAAATATTTAAATATCATTTTTGCAAGATTACTTAATAATTTGCACTTTTTCAAAAATGTTCGGCTGTCTGTTAAATTCTGGAAAGGGAAATTTTGAAATCGAAAAATATAGCAAAAATCATATTTAAGAAGAATCTGCAATACTATTTTTGGTAATTTTAATTTAACTATTTATTATGAGAAATTACATTACAAAATTTGTAGCAGTAGCTATTTTGCTTTTTGTTTCAGCAGTAAACGGATTTGCTCAGGAAATTGAAACCAGCAAAATTTCACAAATATTAGAAGTTCAACAATACAATCGTGCTATACATATTATGGCTATGTTGTTGATTGGTTTTGGTTTTTTGATGGTATTTGTAAAAAAGTATGGTCGTTCGGCAATTACTGCAACTTTTCTTCTCGTTAGTATTTCAATTCCTATGTATCTTTCAATTAAAGAGATAGGGATTTTTGAAGGAAAAAGCGAAATTGAACAATTTGTACTTGCTGAATTTGGTGCTGCAAGTTTACTTATTGCAGCAGGAGCAATTCTCGGACGAATAAAAATGTATCAATATTTAATACTTGGATTATTATTTATTCCATTTTATATATTTAATGAATTGGTTGTTCTTGATGATCACTTTCATTTTGTGGGAACAATTGCCGATACGGGTGGCTCAATAATTATTCATGCTTTTGGAGCTATTTTCGGAATTTCGGCAGCAATTTCTTTAACTACAAAAGAACATCGTGAAATCCCTATTGAAGCCGATGCTACTTCCGACAGATATTCACTTCTCGGTAGTATGGTTCTTTGGGTTTTCTGGCCAAGTTTCTGTGCTGCTTTAGTTCCAGTTGAACTTATTCCTACAACTGTTGTAAATGTGTTTTTAGCTCTTTGCGGTTCAACAATTGCAACTTATATTGCATCGGTTTCCATTAGGGGAAAAATAAATGCTGCCGATATTGCAAATGCCGCTCTTGCCGGAGGTGTTGCTATTGGTGCTACCTGCGATTATGCAACACATTACGAAGCAATGATTATCGGACTTATTGCCGGAGCAATTTCTACTGTAGGATTTGCAATTTTTCAGGAAAAGCAAGAAAAATTTCATAAAATTATTGACACCTGCGGAGTATCAAATCTTCATGGAATTCCTGGTATATTTGGTGGTTTAGCAGCTATTGTTGTTGTTGATGGTCTTGATATTGCTGCTCAACTTAAAGCAATATTAATAACCGTAGTTGTTGCAATTGTTGGCGGACTATTGTCAGGAAAAATTGTTTCACTAATCGGAAAAAATAAGGAAATATATAACGATATTGCTGAATTTGAGGATGTGGAATAAAGACTGAGAAATTATTTTTTTGTTGGTTTCCACTCGCTACCATAAATTTGCAACTTGTTATAGAAGGGAAGTATTTGGAAATACCCTCAAGACCCAGCGGATTTTCAAAACCCACTGGGTTTTCCAAAAACAAAACTTTACAGTATAGTGAGAGCCTAATTCCACAGATAAAGCAAAGTATCTACCGCTAGCATTTTATTTGATAATCTTCGTCTGGATTTCTCAATCAGATGCTGATTATTCCCTATTCCATTGACCTTGCTGGAATGAATTGTACATTGTATTTGTAATTTGATAATTGTAAACTTTTTTCTCAGCCTCAAAAAAAGATTTAGCCAACTACAAATACTTGCAAACTATCATTACAATTTTTGTAATTTTGCATTTTTTTAATGATAAATATTATTTCTTATGACTTTACTGTCTGATAAAATAATTTCAGAAGGTTACACTTTCGACGATGTATTGTTAATTCCTTCGTACTCAGAAATATTGCCAAGAGATGTTGATATTTCTACCCAATTTTCAAAAAACATTGTTTTGAATTCCCCGATAGTTTCGGCAGCCATGGATACGGTTACTGAATCGAACCTTGCAATAGCAATTGCACGTGAGGGAGGCATTGGTGTCATTCATAAAAATATGAGTGTTTCGGAGCAGGCAAAACATGTAAAACGTGTGAAACGTGCTGAAAATGGAATGATTTACGACCCAATTACAATTAAGCAAGACCAAACGGTTGGCGATGCCCTGAATTTGATGGGAGTATATAAAATTGGGGGAATTCCTGTTGTTGATGATAATTCGCGTCTGATAGGCATTGTAACAAACCGAGATCTTAGATTTCAAACTAACACAAAATCTTTGATTAGGGAAGTTATGACACATGAGAATTTGATTACAACTACCACATCGATAAATCTTGAGCAAGCTGCACAGATATTAAAAAAGTATAAAATTGAGAAGCTTCCTGTAGTTGACGAGAACAATACTTTGAAAGGACTTATTACATATAAAGATATTTTCAAAGCAAAAGATCGACCAAATTCCTGCAAAGACGATAAAGGCAGATTACGAGTGGCAGCGGCAATTGGCATTGGTAGCGATTCATACGAAAGGCTCGAAGCTCTTCATACAGCCGATGTCGATTGTATAGTTATTGATACAGCTCACGGCCACACCAAATCGGTTATTGAGGTTTTGAAAGCAGCAAAGAAAAAATATTCCGATATTGATATTGTTGTTGGGAATATTGCAACTTCGCAAGCAGCTATTTCTTTGGTAGAAGCTGGTGCAGATGCTGTAAAAGTTGGGATTGGTCCTGGTTCAATTTGTACTACAAGAGTTATTGCCGGAGTTGGTATCCCACAACTTTCGGCTATTTATGATGTTGCTAATGCTTTGAAAAACACATCGGTACCTGTAATTGCGGATGGCGGAATCAGATATTCGGGCGATATTGTAAAAGCAATTGTGGCCGGTAGCAGCTCGGTAATGTTAGGTTCGCTTTTTGCCGGAGTCGAAGAGTCGCCCGGCGAAACTATTATTTATCAAGGCAGGAAATTTAAGTCGTATCGTGGTATGGGTTCAATAGAAGCTATGCAGCAAGGCTCCAAAGACAGATACTTTCAGGATATGGAATCTGATATTTCTAAATTAGTTCCTGAAGGAATTGCTGCAAGAGTCCCTTTCAAAGGAAATTTAAGCGAAGTTATGTACCAATTGATTGGTGGGCTGAAAGCTGGTATGGGTTATGGAGGAGCAAAAAATATTAAAGAATTAAATCAAGGAAAATTTATTAGGATTACGAATGCAGGAATTACAGAAAGTCATCCGCACGATATAACTATTACGAGAGAAGCTCCCAATTATAGCAGGTAGTTTGTTTTTTTTGATTTTAAAATTTGTATTAAAAATAAAAATAGAAGTAAAAAATGAAAAATTTAGTTCAAAAAATTTCAATTTTATCAATTTTGACATTAGTAATAATTTCCTCGGCTTGTAAAACTGAAGAGATTTTGTTGCAAATAGACAATAAAAAAGTTCCAAAAGCAGAATTCATAAGGATTTATGAAAAGAATAATTCTTCGGAAAATAAGATAGACAATAAATCAATCGATGAATATCTTGATCTTTTCACAAATTTTAAACTGAAAGTAACTGAAGCAGAAAACTTAGGTTTAGATACGACACAGGCTTTTGTTTCGGAACTTGCAGGTTATAGAAATCAATTATCCAAACCTTATCTGGTAGATGAAAATGTAGATCAGGAATTAGTGAAAGAGGCTTATAACCGATTGAAAAGTGATATTAATGCTAGTCATATTTTGATAAAACTCGGGCCAAATCCTTCATCGGAAGATACATTGAAGGCATATAATAAAACATTGGAGATAAGAGAAAGACTTCTTACGGGTGAAGATTTTGAAAAATTAGCAAAAGAATTTTCTGACGATCCATCTGCAAAAAGTAATGGGGGAGATCTAAACTATTTCACTGGATTTCAAATGGTTTATCCATTCGAATCGGCAGCATACCAAACCAAATTAGGCGAAATTTCTATGCCCGTAAGAACCAGATTCGGATATCATCTAATAAAAGTAAAAGATATTAGACCTGCACGAGGCAAGGTGCAAGTTGCTCATATTATGATTGCATTGCCGAAAAATTCTCCAGTAAACGAGGTAGCTAATGCTAAGAAAAAAATAGATAATATTTATCAGGAAATTCTTGAGGGTAAGGATTTTGGCGAAATGGCTGAAAAAAAATCAGATGACAAAAGCTCTGCAATGAAAGGCGGAGTTATGCCAATGTTTGGTACCGGACGCATGGTTCCTGAATTTGAACAAGCTGCATTTAATTTGAAGGAAATTGGAGATATTTCGAAACCAGTGAAAACTGCTTTTGGTTGGCATTTGATAAAATTAGTTGACAAAAAAGGTCTTGCGCCAATAGAAGAGATGGAAGCCGAAATTAAATCGAAAATTGCTAAAGATGCACGCTCAAAACAAAGTCGTAAAGTGCTTATCAACAGGCTGAAAATAGAATATAAATTAGTTGAAAATGAAGAAAGCCTAACTGCCTTTTATACTACATTGGATAGCTCAATTCTAATTGGAAAATGGGATGGAAAATCGGCAGAACACTTAAATAATATGCTTTTCTCAATTAATAAAAAGAAAATTCTTCAAAGCGATTTTACGGATTATTTAGTGAAGAAAAAATCGAACGAAAGGAAAACAAATTTCAAAGATCTGGTTAATAAAAAATATCAACTTTTTGTTGATGAAAAAATTCTTGAATATGAAGAAGAGAACTTAGAAAATAAATATCAGGAGTTTAGGTTGTTGATGAATGAATATCACGACGGAATTTTGCTTTTTGAATTGACAGATAAAATGGTTTGGTCGAAAGCTGTAAAAGACACAAGCGGACTAAAGGAGTTTTTCAGTAATAATGGAGATAAATATTCATGGAACGAAAGAGTTGATGCTTCTATTTATTCAATTGAAATTCAGGCGATAGACTCTGTCAAAATTTCAGATTCTGAGTTTAAAGCAATTTATAAAAATATTGTGGACAAAGCTCGAAAAATTGCTGCAAATAGAAATAGAACAGCAGTTTGTTTAGATTCAGCCATCAGCTTAATTAAGAGCAACTTTAATGAAAATGTTAAATTATACGTAAGTTTAAATGAGAAAAAGTACTCGAAAGGAGAAAAGGACATAATAGACCAAATAAGCTGGAAACCAGGTCTTTCAGAAAATATTGAAAAAGATGGATTAGTGAAATTTATTTTCATTTACGAAGTTCTGGAACCAGAACCAAAAAATTTAAAAGAAGCCAAGGGAATTGTAACTGCCGACTATCAAAATTTTCTTGAAGAAGAGTGGATTAAAAACTTGAGAAATAAGTATAAAATTAAAGTGAATGAGAAGGTTTTGGAAACCATGAAATAGGTAAATATTATTTCAAAACAATAAATTGCCATTACAGAAACTATTTTTTAATCTTTAAGTTTATAGAATTTTAGCATAAGACATTATGACTCAAAAATTTGCTTTTAAAGTTTTGATATTACTATTGATTTCAATTATTTTTTTTTCATGCAATAATCTGCAAAATTCTGAGGCAGATAGTCCGATAGCACAAGTTGAGGATAAAATTTTATTCAGCTCAGAAATTGAAAATCTAATTTCAGAAAATACTAGCAAAAGCGATAGCATCCAGATAGTTGAAAACTTTATAGAAAACTGGTTGATAACCCAACTTAAGCTAAGAAAAGCTGAACTAAACCTGTCGGATAATAATGATGAAATAGATAGAAAAGTCGATAATTATCGTTCAACTTTATTAATTTATAAATACGAGCAGCAATTCATTAAGCAAAAATTGGATACTATAGTTACAAATGAAATTCTTCAGAACTATTACGACGAATTTTTGAATGATTTTGTTTTAAACTGGAATATAGCAAAGGCTATTTATGTGAAAATCCCGAAATCGGCACCACAAATTTATCGTTTTAGGCGATGGTTTAAAAATTTTGATTCAAATATTGATGATGTTGAGGATTATATAAACGAAAATGCTGTCGATTATAACGATTTTGGTGAACACTGGATATTGTTCGATAGTTTAATTTCAAAATACGAACTCGGAATTACAGATCATGAGAGTTTTCTTAAAACAAAAAAATTCTTCGAAAAGAAAGAAGAGGCAAACCATCATTTTATTAATATTCAGGAGTACAAACTAAAAAATGAAGTACCACCGTTAAGCTTTGTGAAAAGTGAAATTAGGGGTATAATATTAAATAAACGAAAAATTGAATTGATAAAAGAACTAAACGAGAATGTTTTCACTGACGGTATTAAGCAAAACAAGTTCAAAATATTTAAATAAACATAATAGGGATGTTAAGAAAATCGAATTTTAAAATACTAATATTTAGCATATTAATTCTTACAATAAGTAAAATTTCTGCTCAGGAAAAAGTTGTTGATAAAGTTTTGGCAGTAGTGGGTGGTAAGATAATTCTTCAATCTGATGTCGAAAATCAGTATATTCAATTAACAGCACAAGGATATAATTCAGGCAGCGATTTGAAATGTGAATTATTGGAAGAACTATTGTTTCAAAAACTTTTGTTGAACGAAGCAATAATTGACAGTATTGAAGTTTCGGAATCGCAGGTTGAACAAGCATTGGATAGAAGGCTTAGGATGTTTGTAGCTCAAATTGGTTCGGAAGAAAAATTAGAAGAATATTTCAATAAATCGATTCTTGAAATAAAAGCAGATTTAAGAGATCTGATTAAAGATCAGTTGCTTACGCAGCAAATGCAAGAACAAATAACAGCTGATATTAAAATTACACCATCAGAAGTAAAAAAATTTTTAAAGGATATACCGAAAGATAGTTTGCCTCTGATAAATTCTGAAATTGAATTGGCACAAATTGTAAGATTTCCTAAGATTTCTGAGTCAGAAAAAATTGAAGTAAAGGAGCGTTTACATGGCTTAAGAGAGCGAGTCGTAAACGGAAGTAATTTTTCGACTCTTGCAATTTTATACTCTGAAGATCCTGGCTCTGCTAAGGGTGGGGGAGACCTTGGCTACATTGGCAGAAGCGATGTTGTTTCTGAATTTGCAGCAGTTGCATTCAATTTGAGAGAAAAAAATGAAGTATCGAAAATTGTAGAAACCGATTTTGGATACCATATAATTCAACTCATTGATAGAAAAGGAGAAAAAGTACATGTAAGACACATATTATTAATCCCTAAAGTTTCTCCTATAGTAAAAATGAAAGCCATTCAGCAAATGGATAGTATTGCAAATTTAATTAAGAACGATTCTATAAGTTTTGAAGAAGCTGCCGGCAAATTTTCTGAGGACGAGATATCGAGTACAAATGGAGGTATTGTTGTTAATGACCAAACAGGTACAACAAAATTTGAAAGCACAGAAATCGAAAAAAGTACTTATTATGCAATAAAAAATCTTGAAATTAATGAGATTTCAAAAACCTTCGAAACTAAAGATGAACGAGGGAAACTCAGTTTGCAATTTGTGAAAATCAATTCACGAACAGAGCCTCATGTAGCAAATATTAAAAGTGACTACTTGAAAATTCAACAAATAGCCCTTGAAGAAAAGAAACAAAAAGAAATTGAAGCATGGGTGAATGAGAAAATAGAAAATACTTATATTAGAATTGATGATTCATATAAAAATTGCAAATTTATGAACAAAAATTGGGTAAATTAAGAATTTTGCTTTATTTTGTTTCTGCTAATTTGTATTTCTGAGAAAATTGACGAGAAAATTTGAAATCCCCATTTTCATAAATATTTTTTTCTTTCTTTATAAAAACATACTTTTGCATTATAAATAAATAGTAGATTATGCAACAAGAAAATATACCCTTCAACAAGAAACTGGAGAAAATGATTTCTCTCTTAAAGAAAATTAAAGATAATTCTGAGAAGGCAAAACACCAAGGTTTAGATGAGAGTTTTTTTAAAAATGTCGATTTTATAATTAGCAATTATGAAATGATTAAAACTCAAATGCCTGGCGATTTTGTTGAACAAAATAACAATCCTCTGTTTGGAATGATGAATACTGTTTTCGACAAAATTTATCAGGATTTGCAAGATATGATGAAGGACTACAATTTGCTTGATATTGCCGATGAAATTGATAATTACAAAGAAGTAGCTAAGCCTGCAGTTGAAATAAAAGAGTCAGGGAATAAATCTGTTGAAGATGAATTAAAAGTTATCAATAACATGCTTACCAATCCTGAAATTTCGGAGGAAGAAATGAACGAATTGTTAGACCTGCGTGCAGACTTGATTGAAAAATCCTCAAAATCCTAAAACAAATATTACCAATCTTTTATTAATATCCGGTAAATCTTTTTTCCATTCAGCAATAGTTCGGGTTTCTATTGATTCGTTTTTCAGTGTTAAATCGCAAGCTATACACAATCGTGTTTGAGAGTTGCACGTTTGCACAATCTGTTCCAATAGATTTCCGCACCTATAAGGCGTTTCCATAAATATTTGTGCCTGATTTTCTTTCATGGCTCTTTTCTCAAGAAACCTTATTCTGTTTACTCTTTGCGGATTTTTTATTGGCAAATAGCCTGAAAATGCAAAGTTTTGACCATTCATTCCAGATGCCATCAGAGCTAATAGAATTGAAGAAGGACCAACAAGTGGAACGACTTTAATTTTGTGCATGTGAGCAATTCTAATAAGTTCCATTCCAGGATCGGCTACTGCCGGACAGCCTGCTTCCGAAATCAAACCCATGTTTTTACCCTCAAAAATAATTTGTAAAAAACCGGATATTTCTTTAATGTCAGTATTTTTATTTAACTCCAAAAATTCTATTTCTCTAATAGCTTTAGAAATTTTCAGACTTGAGATATATCGTCTTGATGTTCTGATATTCTCAACAACAAAAACATCTACTTTCTCAATTATTTCAATGATGTGTGGCGGAATTACTTCAGAAAAATTGTTTTCTCCCAGAGTTGTCGGGATGAGGTATAAGTTTCCTTTCATATAATAAAATTTTGCTTAATAAATTAAGAAACTAAAATATTAGTACCGAATTGCCTTATTACTTCTTCAATGTTTGCTTCAATTGGTTCTTGAATTTGAAAAATATTTTCCACAGATTTGACATCTTTAAGCCCACTACCTGTTGAAAGAATTACATTTATAGTATCATTTTTCAGTTTGTTATTAGCAGCATATTTTGTAAAAGCTGCAAATGAAGCACTGGCAGCAGGTTCAGCAAAAATTCCAGTCGATTTGCTCAGCTTGTCAGAAGCTTCTAAAATTTCTTTATCGTTAAGCAAAATAGTTTCGCCTTGGTATTTTATAATGAAATTTCTTGCCATGAAAAAATTTCTTGGAATATCAACAGAAATGGAATCAGCAATGGTTTTGCTTGATTTCCATACGAAATTGCTTTTGTATAAATTGCTAATTAAATTGGAACTTCCTATGGCTTGAACTGCTACTATAGTTGGCATTTTGTCAATAACTTGAAGTTTCAATAAATCTTCGAAGCCTTTGTAAACAGCAGAAATTATTACTCCATCGCCAACAGGAACAAATATTCTATCCGGAACAGTATCACCCAATTGACTAAAAATTTCAAAAGCAACAGTTTTTTTTCCTTCAATGGTTAATGGATTGTAAGCGGTATTTCTATTGTAAAATCCATATTTTTTACTTAGCGAAATGCTTAAATCGAAAGCACTGTCATAATTGCTTTTTACAGGAATTATTTTTCCACCATACATCTGAGCCTGAATTAATTTAGCTTTGGGAGCCGATGCCGGAACAATTATAATAGATTTTTGTTTTTGTGATGCACAAATCCCTGCAAGAGAACTACCTGCATTTCCAGTGGATGCAGCAATTATGGTTTTAATCTTGTTTTCTTTAGCAAAAGCAGTTACAAGATTTGATGCTCTATCTTTTAATGAAAAAGTTGGATTTTGAGAGTCGTCTTTTAAGAAAACACTATAATCGTGTGCTTTAACATTTTCTGAAATATTGTAAATAGGTGTCTCTCCAACCTTCAAAAACGACAAACTTTCTGCTGATTGTATAGGAAGAATGTCTATAAATTTTCGTGCAGAAAGATTTTTAAACAACTCGTGGCTAAAATCTTGCTTTATTTTTTTGTAGTCGTAAATAGTTTTAAGAACTCCGTGAGTTGGATTTTTGTTTGTATTCTTTTTTTCGCAATCATCGCATAAATATTTAATTGAAGTAGGAACAATTGTTTTATTGCAATTTTCGCAAACAAAATGAAATTTATGTTGGTACATAATATTTTTCTTTCAAATAATTATTGAACGAAGATATTCAAAATCAATCACTTTGAGTATCTGTTTTATTTTTTTGATTAAGTAAATTTTGGTTTTTTAGTTCCTGCAATTCGTTTTTTATTTGTTCAATATTTGCATGAATCTCACGAAACATTGGGTTCGATGCGGCTGAATTTCTTAGCTCTTCTTCTCTCAAGCCTATCACAGTATCTAATCTTCCGATTAATAACGATAATATTATGAAAATCAAAAATAGAACAGGTATGGAAATTATTAGATTGTCGAAAATTAAATTGCCGATGTAACTTTCTCTATAAGCTTCTAATAAAACAAATCCAATCATAATAAATTGAATGTAACCAACATACATCCTTGCACGATCAACATAAACTTTCCACCTGATTAGAGATTTTTTGTTTGCTTTTATTTTTGCCATTTTTTGCTTTATTATTTTTAGTTAGAACTTTTCGTATTTAGTGCCTCTAAGAAAACTCCAATTTCTTCATATGGCTTAAGAAGACGGCAAGAACAAGGTGTTATACTGAGTTTGTCGAGCTGCTTGTGAAGATTTTGGAACTCAGGAGTCTCGACCTTTCTGGATGACGATTCAAAATTCAAGCATAACTCAGTTACTGTCGTATTCTTAGAGCCACTAAATTTTAGAAATTAGCATCAACCGTATATTTAGAACAGGTTTCAAATTGCAGAAATGTGATATTCTGAAACTTGAAACCTGATATTTAGATTACAAAAAAACTATTTACTCTTATCCGGGCCTTGTGGAATAGGCGGAATTGAGTTTTTGTTATTTTTGAGTTCTTCAAGAATTACCTCAATAGCCTTGTTTAACTGTTGATCTTCGCCGGCATATTCTTTTGCAGGATCATTATCCACAACAATATCTGGATCAACGCCGTAACCTTCAATTATCCAATCGCTTTTTTCTGCCGAGTATGATGCAAATTCTGGTTTTCGTAATTGAGTACCATCTACAAAGGGCAATGAGCCTCTAATTCCAACAACTCCACCCCATGTTCGCACACCAATAACTTTTCCAAGTTTATTTTTCTTAAATGAATAAGGGAACAAATCTCCATCTGATGCCGAGTAATTGTTTACTAACAAAACTTTTGGTCCGAGCATCATTTGTCGTGGAATTTGGGTTGGAACTTCAAAATTTCTACCCATGCTCGAACGGGTAATTTCTCTTTTTAATCTCTCTATTAGCATTGGTGACACATTTCCGCCGCCATTTCCACGATCGTCAATTATCAGGGCTTTTTTCTTTAGCTGCGGATAGAAATATTTCATAAATTCATTTAATCCTGCTGCGCTCATATCTGGAACATGAAGGTAGCCAACTTCGCCATTTGTAGCTTTATCTACTTTTTCGATATTGGCTTGAACCCAATTATAATAGTATAAATCAGCTTCATCAGCAATCGGAATAACTATAGATTTCCAACTTCCTTTTTCGCTTGGTTTAGAATTTATTGTAAGTTCAACCTGATTACCCACTGTGTTTGAAAGTAATTCG
The DNA here is from genome assembly GCA_018692315.1 of Bacteroidota bacterium. Taxonomy (NCBI): domain Bacteria; kingdom Pseudomonadati; phylum Bacteroidota; species Bacteroidota bacterium. The sequence goes on from JABHKC010000056.1 coordinate 16,601, forward strand.
TAAATATCGTTTACATCTTTTGTCGATTTTCCATTCACGGCAATTATATAATCTCCTTCTGAGGCTTTCACACCCATTTGTGTCAATGGCGAAATTAATGCTTTAGACCAATTTGCACCTTTTAAAATCTTTTCAATTTTTGGAAAACCAGAGTTGTGCGAACTTAATTTTGCTCCTAACAAACCAGTTTTAATTCTATTTGGCTTTGGTCGATCGCCACCATTTACGTATGCGTGGCCAATATTTAATTCGCCAATCATTTCGCCAATCAAATAAATCATGTCAGCATGATGTTTTACGAATGGCAATAAGTCGCCGTATTTGTCTTTTATTTTTAGCCAATCAACACCGTGCATATTTTCTACATAGAAAAAATCTCTCATTTGTCGCCAACTTTCGTAGTAGATCTGAGCCCACTCTTCAGAATTGTCTATTTCTACCTTTAAATCTGATAAATCAATTTTTTTATCTAATGATATTTTTGATCCGGGAATGTCTATAACATAATAACTTTTGGATTTGGCAATTAGCATTTTCTTTTGATTTGCTGAAATATCAAAACCCATATTCTCACCAATTTCGCTTTCTTTATTTTTCTTCAAATCAAATACTTTCATAGCTGTTTTTGAAGATTTCAAAGCTCTTTCATTATAATATATTTTTCCATCAAAAGGTGCCAAATTCCAGTAGTTAGAGGCTTTCACAGGAAGTGTAATTATTCTATTTGAAATTTCATCGATGTCGATTTTGATGGTTTTGTCGTCATCTTCAGAGTCTTTTTTGTCGGTATCTTTTTCTTCTTTTTCAGTTTCAATTTTCACTTCATCGTTTTCCGGAGCAAAAGGCGAAGGGGTTTCTTTAGAAAGAGTAGCGAAATATATTTTCGACATATCTCTATAGGCATGGTTCCATTCGGTTTGGCTATAAATGGGGTTGAAATCTCGTTGCGAAATAAAGTATAGGTATTTTCCGTCTGGGCTAAAAACCGGACTATACGAAGAATACCACATATCTGTTACCGGATATTTTATCTTTTGTTCCAAACTGTATAAGTAAACAATCGAAAATTGATTCTCAGTATTATGTGAATAGCTAATCCATTTACTATCAGGCGACCAATTGAAACTAAAAATTTCGCCGGTACCAATTTTATCTATTTGGCTAACTTTTTTCGATTCAATATCAACGTATTTGAGCCTAAGTTTTCTGTCGCTCCAAAGTATTTTTTTGCTATCGGGCGACCATTTTAAATGATATTTATAAGTATCGGCATTTTTAGTAAGTTGTATTGGTTTTTTACTCCCTTCCTGTGAAATAATGTAAATTTCAAATTCGCCGTTAGTGTCAGAAATATAAGCAATATTTTTCCCATCTGGCGACCATGTTGCATTTCTTTCGTGAGAACCTGAAGTGTTGCTTAGGTTTCTCGTAATTCCATTTTTTGTTGGAACCGAAAATATTTCTCCTCTTGCATTAAAAACAACTCTTTCTCCATTTGGAGACATACTGGATGCAGTAATATTTTTACTTGCATCTTTCACTTCATTCCTTGCCCATTTAAAATCGTCTGCAATTGTTACCGAAACTTTAGTAGAACTATTGGTTTTTATGTCGAAAATGTAGATATAGCCTGCATTTTCGTACACAATTTTATCTCCTCCTATCGAAGGGAATTTAATATCGTATTCTGTATAATTTGTAAGTTTATTCGTTTCTTTAGTATCAATATTGTAAGAGAACAGATTCATTGTTCTATCGCGGTCAGATATAAAATAAACTGTGTTTTCGTGCCACATGGGGATAATATCCTGAGCATCGTTGTTGGTAATATTTATTGTTTTTTTAGACTTTAAATCGTAAATCCAAACATCGTCTGCCATTCCTCCTTTATAGTATTTCCAGGTTCTAAATTCTCTGAAAACCCTATTGTATGCCAATTTTGAGCCATCAGGAGAATATGAGCAAAATCCACCGGTTGGCAAGGGGAGTTCTTCTGATAAGGCTCCCGTATTTTTTACTTTAAATAATTGACCCACAAATGAATTGAATGATTGTTTTCGAGAGCGATAAACAACTTCTTTGCTGTCTTTTGTCCATGCCATAACAATATTGTTTGGTCCCATTCGATCAGTAATATCATCTCGCCCGAGTGTGGCAGTATGAGTAAGTCGTTTTGGACTTCCGCCTTGAGCGGGAATTACAAATACTTCTGTATTTCCATCATATTGACCTGTAAAAGCAATCTGCTTGCCGTCTGGAGAGAATTTTGCAAACATCTCGAAACCATTATGGTTAGTAAGTTTTCTTGCTAAAGTATTTTTTGTTGATACAGTATATAAATCTCCTGCATATGTGAAAACTATTTGATCTCCGTGAATAGTAGGAAATCTTAACAATCGTGATTCCTCTTGCGAAAAGGATGAAATTGAAAAAGCTAATGATAAGGTTAAAAGTAAAATAAATTTTTTATTCATTTCCGAAAATTTAGTTAAAAAAACAAAGATAATTATTTACTAACAACTAAACACTAATTGGTTAAAGGATTTTAGTGTTTAGAAATTTGAAGCTGGGATTATTAAATCTAAAACAAAAAAAAGACCTGAATATAAAAAACAGGTCTTTGATAGTGGTTATGATGGGTTGATCAGTGGGTTAAATATAGATTTTCTTTGTGATTGATTGTTTGTCTTGAATGATTTTTAAGATATATATACTTTTAGCCTTATCAGAAAAATTATAAGATTTGCTGATGCTTGCATTGTTCTTTTTTACATTATCTTTAGTAACAAGCTTGCCTGTTATGTCAAAAATGTAAATTGTAAGGTCGGAATTGGAACTATTTTCTAATGATAGAAAAACTATTCCATCTTTTGAGTTAATGGTTAAGTCCTTAAAATTGTCTTTAGTGTCGATTCCGTTTAAATTGTTATTCGGATCAGGATTTCCTTGCTCATAAGGAGTTTTTTCGCCATTCGTAATTCCTGCATTCGGGTCATTATCTATACTACTTTGAGCAAAAATGCTACTACTAAATATTACAGATATTACAACTAAGGCTAAGATTTTGTGTGTATTCAATGCTAAATTCTTCATAATTATATTTTTTTTGGTTAATAATTATTCAGTGTTTAACAGAAGCTATGCCATATATTATATAATGTTGATATTTAGAAGTATAAGATATATCTTATGATTCAGTGAAAATATAATTGAACGCTAATGCACAAATTTTGTCCGAATATGGACATATCAGATTTGATAATTGGTTTTAATATTTTGTGTCAGGTATATGATTGCAGGTTGTCATATCAAACTAAGAGAATTTATTAATTCTTGGTTCAATTTTTCAATGGCTAAAGCAACATTCCAATTTTTTTTGTTTCTAGGTTCTACAAAATTTGAAATTGCACGAATCTGGAAGAATTTCACTTTTTCTGTTTTGCAAACATAAAAAAAAGCAGCACCTTCCATAGATTCAATATCAGGACAGAATTTTTTTCTAACACTTTCAATATTAATTGCTTCGCCATTTACTGTATTCACTGTGATAGAATTTGCAATAGGAAGCTTAAAAATATTCTCGTCAGATTTTGCATAATCATTAAATATTTTTCCTAGTGTAAATGGAAAAATATTTTTGTTCAATATATTTTCATCAAATAGAGTTTTAAATTTCCCATTATCATTTATTCCAAGATCGGAAAACTCATCTTTGTAAACATTTACAACATTCCCTATCGTAAAATTTTTTGAATAGCTTCCGGCGATACCGGCATTTATGACTAAATCGTAATTCTCTTTGCACAAAGTTTTTGTAAGCCAAAAGGTTGTGGCACAAATTCCTATCCGAGTAATCAGCACATCGATAATTTTGTTGTTCCATGTATATTGCTTCAATACAGGACTTTTTTCTACCGAAAAATAAAGTTCTTCAACAAGAGGGTTTACTTCATTTTTTGTTGCAGAGACTATAAGTATTTTCATTTAACAAGGTTTTATAATTGAAAAAAATCCGTTCAAAATCTATTTTCCAATACAAAATTGCTCAAAAATGTTGTTTAGAATATCTTGTGAAGCAATTTCACCGGTAATTTCACCAAGATAATGCAGAACTTCACGAATATCTTGCGAAATAAAGTCGCTTGAAATATTTGAATTTAAGCCGTTTGCAACTCTCTCAATTGATTTGCTTGAATGAACTAAGGCTTCGTAATGTCGTGCATTTGTAACAATAACATCGTTGTTTTCTAAAGCATCGAGATTTTGAGTTTCAATAATTTTTTCTAACAATTGCTTGATACCTGTTTTTTCTTTGGCAGAAATATTTACTGATTCATTAATAAGATTATTATTTTCAAGTGTGCTAATTAGTTTGTTATCAAGTATATCAATTTTATTATTTACAATAATTACTTTTTTATTTTTTAAATTTTTCAGTAATTCATTGAAATTATTGTCTTTTTTAGTCGAGTCTTGGACGAATAGAATGAGTTCTGCTTTTTTGGCAATCTCGTATGTTTTTTTTATGCCAATATTTTCAATTTTGTTTTGAGTTGAGTGCAAGCCTGCAGTGTCCAGAAAACGAAATGTAATGCCTTCAATAACAATTGAATCTTCAATAATGTCGCGAGTTGTTCCCGGAATTTCGGAGACAATTGCTCTATCTTCATTTAGCAAAACATTTAACAACGAAGATTTTCCAACGTTTGGTTCACCAACAATAGCAACAGGTACTCCATTTTTCAAAATATTGCCGATTTTGTACGATTTTATTAATTTTTGCAATAGCTTTTGAATCTGTTCAACAAGTTTTTTCAGCTCTTTTCTGTCTGCAAATTCTACATCTTCTTCGCTAAAATCGAGCTCTAATTCCAACAAAGAAATAAAATTTAGTAACTGTTGACGGAGTATAGAAATCTCGTTAGAAAAACCGCCACGCATCTGATTTAGAGCAACTTTATGCGATGCTTCGTTCGATGAAGCAATTAAGTCGGCTACTCCTTCGGCTTGCGAAAGGTCTAATTTTCCGTTCAAAAAAGCTTGTAAAGTAAACTCCCCAGGATTTGCCAAACGTGCTCCATTTTCAGAAAGCAGATGTAAAATTTCCTGTTGAATGAAATTTGAAGCATGGCACGATATTTCAATCAAATCTTCGCCTGTATATGAATTTGGATTTCTAAAAATTGAAACGAGAACCTCGTCGATAATTTTGTTTTCTGCTATGATTGCCCCATAATGAATGGTATTTCCTTTTTGATTGATAAGTTTTTTGGTTTTGTTTTTTGCAACGAAAATTTTGTCGCAAATACTTATTGAGTTGTGCCCCGAAATACGAATAATTGCAATTGCTCCTTTGCCGGAAGGCGTTGCTATTGCACAAATCGTATCTTTATTTTGTAACATAATTTTTATGAGCTTAGTGAATTCTTATGTTTAGAACTTGCAGACAAGTAAAAACGTAATCTTTAAATTATGAATAAATATTATAAGCGAATTAATTTTCCATAATTAAAATAATTCATCGTTTCCATCTATTTTAGAATGAGACTTTGTTTTCGAAATATTTTTTGGTTCTTCAAAACTAAAATCCTTATTGTATTTCAATAAATAGATTGAAGAGTTCTCGAAACCACCCTTTTGATTAATTTTTGTAAAATCGAACATAGATTGCAAACTATTTTCATTTTCATTAAATTCGGAATTGATGCAATCAATGAAATATTGATCGTACTTGTGTATATTTTTTGAAAAATAAAACATTATATCGTATGCCTGAAAAGCAAATCTGGTAGGTTCGGAATGGTAATTTTGTCTGAATTTTTCAATAAAATTGTTTGTGTGTTTGCAACTGTAGTTTATATAGCTTGTTGAGAATGAGAGCAATTGCAGATTATATAAATAGTCGAGTTCGATGTTTTCGTATCTTTGCCAATGAGGAAATCCGCAAATTGTAATATCTAAACTATCTTTATTGTTTTCGTAAATAGTGTTAATTTGTCGAATTAAGTTCGAGACAAAACCCTGACGAATTGAAGGTAAGATAATTAGATTTGCTGAGTCTTTTGTCAATGCTTCTTCAATAATATTTGTTTTAATATTATTAGGGTCGTTATTAAGGTCAATTTCAGAGATGCTTTTTTCGCTATAAACTATTTGCTTATAATTCAGAGAATCAATGTTGGTAACTTTTTGCATACTCGCTGCCAGATTTTTCTTATATAGATTTAAAAGCTGTTTGTCTTTTTTGTTTCCGCTATAAATCATCAAAATGTTGTGATCTTTGAATTTGGTCAATTGCTCGGTAAATAGTTGCAGTTGTACTTCTAAACTTGGAACTACCTGGAAGAAATTTTTGTTTCCGACAAGAAATTCGTTATTCGAAACTAATGGTGAAATTAGCTTTATATTCTTATTTTTCACATGTTCTGCAACAATTTTCATATTGATACTATAAACAGGACCAATAATAAAATCCATAGTATCAAGCACTTGTGTCCTGACAATCTCTTTTACAGTTATTGTGTCTTTTTGTGTATCGAAAACCGAGAGACGAATATTTAGTCCGCTATTTCTCAAGCTATCCACAGCAATTAGTAGTCCTTCGTAGAATTCTAAAAATATTTCCGATTTTGAAAATATTCGTTCTCGTTTTTCCATAAGGGCATCAATGCTGTCTTTTGGAATTCCTTCTTTAATATAATTCTGTTCAATTAAAGTATCGCTTAGTCCGAGTGTGTCGTTCACATTGAGATAGAAGGGGAGCATCAGTGCAACATTTAGCGTTTTTTCCTCATTAGAAAAATCTATTGAATCGCAGAATGAATGATATTTGGGAACTACCTCTGATATTTCAGTTTCAAGAATTGTTGAATCTTTTAGATTTTGTGTTTCGGCAATTTCAATTTTGATTTCTTTACTAATATACTTTTTTGGAATTCGTATATTCTGCCCAATATTTAAATCATTAAAATCAATTTCTTTATTGTATTTTTCAATCTTCTTTTCTTTTATTCCATACAATTCTGAAATTGATTCTAAAGATTGGTTCCATTTTGTTGAATGATAGATAAATTCTTTGTCTTCTTCTGGAATGTCAGACACTTCACTTTCCAAAATGGTTTTAGGAATACACAAAAGTTGGCCGGTTTGGATGGAAAATTCCGCAGATGGATTGTATTTAATAATTGTATCTTGTTCAATCTTATATTTTTTTGAAATAGAATATAAAGTTTCACCCTTGGTAACTTCAAAACATTGCAGTTTGTTTGTGTCAATTTCGATAGTATCTTTCTCAATTTCAACAATTTCGACAGGCACTTCAATATTTTTAAGGGAAGTTGAATCTGAGCTAATATTGCCTTTTAGATGAGAATTTTTTGAGTTTTTTGGAAGTTTTACAATTTGCCCAATTTTAAGGACTATTTCAGTTTCAGGATTATGAAAAATAATTTCTTTTTGAGAAACATGAAATTTCTTAGATAAAGAATATAGGGTATTTCCTTTTTCAACTTTGTAATAAATGAAGTCTCCATCTGAGTGTATGCCACTGATATAGCTTTTTTTCTTGACTTTTGACGTATCTTCTTCGTAATCAGGGTTTAGTATTTTAATGATTTGTCCTTCATTTATATTGTTGGTAATTTCAGGATTTATTTTTTTTATTTCGGAGACGCTCATATTGTATTTCCTATGTAAGAAATAGAGCGTTTCGCTTATCGAAACTGTATGTAAAATATACTTGTCTTTTTTGTTCACTTCAGGTTTTTTCTCTTCAGTAGAATTGTTTCGTCCGTCGATAATGGGCAGTTTTATTTTCATTCCAATTTTTAAACCCGAATAAATTTCAGGGTTTGAGGCTTCTAATTCTGTTTGAAAAACATTGTAAATCCTACACAAAGAATATTCCGTATCACCTTTTTTGACAGTATGCAAAAAGTATTTTTTTCCGTCAATTACTATTCTTTCTTTTGTACGGAGACTATCGAGATTTTTCTCTTGTGCAAAAGCTGTGTTAACTGTATAAATTATTATAAATAAAAGGATTATATACCGAAAAATATTATTCATTGATAACTATATTGATTAAATTTCTCAAAAATTCAAAAATACAAAAATTGTAGTATAATAAATAAATATTTAGACTAAATCTTGTTTTGAGCTGCAGCAACATAAATTTGACTTTAAACTCTTTTAATTTTGTATCTAATTTGTATAACTCTTTGTAACATCTATTTCAAACCGTCTCTCAACAAAATCTTCAAACAATTAATTTTTTTTATAGCGAAAGATCTATTCAATAAACCTGCTGGCTTGGGTTTAGATTAATCCCGATTATTTATTGGGACTACTGAGCCCGGCTAAGTAATTTTACGCTGTTTTTATTTAGGTGTTCTATGCTGGGCTTTTTGTCCTCCATAGTCTATAAATTATAAATCCAATCCCCACTACAATGTAAGGAAGGCTCAAAAGTTGTCCCATATTGAATGTCATTCCATCTTCAAATCCGACTTGGTTTTCCTTTATAAATTCTATTATAAATCTAGCTGTAAATGTTAACACAAGTATTAGTCCAAAAAAGAATCCGTTTTTAAGTCTATCTCTCATTTTTTTGTAAAGAATCATCATAATCGCAAAAATGAAAAAATAGGAAATCGCCTCGTATAATTGAGCTGGGTGTCTAGAAATATTATCAACTCGCTCAAAAATCACTCCCCAAGGTTTTGCAGTTGGCATACCAATAATTTCTGAATTCATGAAGTTTGCCAGTCTGATAAATCCACAACCTAAGGCTGCAACTACAGCAATCAAATCAATTATATCAATCATTGAGTGTTTAGTCTTTTGGGAATAGAAATATAAAGCAATCAATAATCCTAATGCTCCACCGTGACTTGCTAATCCTTGATATCCAATTAATTTTATCCCACCATCTGGAAAAAAAGTAATCGGCAGAATCATCTCCAGAGGATTTGATAAATAGTAAGAAGGCTCGTAAAATAAACAGTGTCCAAGTCGTGCTCCTACCATAATACCAACCATACCGTATATTGACAATTTTTCCAAGTTTTTGGATGGAATTTTTTCTCTCTTAAAAATCCACCCCAAAATGTAGATACACGAAATCAATCCACCTACAAAGAGGATTCCGTAGTATCGAATTGAGAATCCGAAAATATTTAGTATCTCGGGGTCAGGATTCCAGTGAATATAGTTTATAATCATGTCTTAATTTTCAATGTTAGCAATGTCGTTTTTGCTTTCCAACTAACCTTAATCCTTAAATGCTTAATTTCAATTCATTACAATATTCAACATCTTCTGGTTGGATTTCAAATTTAGCAATATTTTTTTTAATTCTTGATTCTAATCTCAATTTTCTTTTTTAATCCGGAAATAGATATTCTATTGGAGGATTGAAAGTTTTTTTTTTACTAATATATTCCAAATTATTACTGCCAGCTTTCTCGCTGTGGCACTTACGACTGTAGCCAACTCTCTGTTATAATTCACTTATCTCAAATATCCTTATTTTCCGGTTGAACTTTACCTTTAGAGCCAGAGCTCAAATTTTCTTTTGCTTAATGAACCGCTAAGTAGGAGAAATGTATGCTTAATGGTGGGAGAGGAGTACGGGTCCCACTTCTCGGGGTTAGCCGCCTATTCGATTAAAGCAAGTTTTTATTCATTATTTTTCCAAATGGGATGTTTCTTTAGTTCACTTTCCAGAGTATATTTTATTATCATTTCATTTTCTTCAAGTGAATCAGCAGATATTGGCATTTTCTCTAAATTATCGTTGGTTAAATTGAAAAATTTACCATCTTGATACAATTTATAATCAATGGTTCTGATAAATTGATTTCTATATTGATTTACATTTTTACCCCACATAGGATCATAATGCACAAAAGCAGTTTTTCTTTCAGTATAGTTTTTGCCTGTTAATAATGGTAAAAAGCTATATCCATCAGATTCCACTTCCTTGTTAACAATATCTGCGAAGGTAGGAAAGAAGTCACTAAACTCAATTAATCCATTGAAAATAATGCCCTTTTTAATTTTGGTGGGCCAGAAAACAATTAAAGGAACGTGGGTGCCGGCATCAATTGTATTGCCTTTTCCTCCTCTTATAGTTCTTTCTTTTGTTTGTGAATAAATTGTTGGATGTGTTCCATTATCTCCTGTGAAGATAATAATGGTATTATTTTCGATTTGTAGATCTTTAAGTTTAGAATAAATTTTACTCACAATTTTATCGGTATAAGAAACCATATCCTTAAAATAGCTTGTGTCATTTTTATGACGAATTGCTTCGTTTTCCCAAAGCTTAGATTTAGGTGTTGGAACAAATGGATCGTGAACAAGTACCATTGGATAATATATGAAAAAGGGAGTATCTTTTTTTCTTTCAATAAAATCTAATATAAAATTTGAAAAAATATCTGGTCCATAATCATCTTTATCTCTTTTTAGAAACGAACCATTATGTTCGATTAATGGATCTGCATACCGTCCTCCCGAACCTGCAGTTTTGGTTAATTGCCATAAACAATATTCATCAAATCCCAATTTATTTGGTTTGGTATTGTCATTCCAATCGTCGATATCATTTTTATACGCTAGACCGTTTAGTTGCCATTTCCCAGCTACACAGGTTACATAACCTTCATCTTGTAATAAATTACCAAATGTATATTCATTAGTATTTATATGCCCAAAATTATCATAGTTGCGATAGTTATAATTACCTGTCATTATTTTTACCCTTGAAGGCGTGCTTAATGGCTGTGATACACAATTACTAAATTGTATTCCATTAGCAGCTAAATGATCAAGAAAAGGAGTGTCATATGAGATTCCTCCATAAGAACTCAGACACTCGTAACCCATATCATCTGCCATAATAAGAATAATATTTGGTTTGTTTTTCTTGTTATTAATTTCGCAAGATGAAATCATTAGAAATAAGAAAATGATAATAACAAAAGTATGTATTTTCATAAGCACCCTTATTAATTTTGTTTAGCAAAAGTCGGGCTAAAAACTACCAAATTTATTTAAATTGACAAAATACTTATAGTCTTTAACATTAGTACATTATGGCATATGGCAATTTCTTGCAACTGTAAAAAACGACAAAATTAATCAAAACTACATTAATTTTTGCAGTAATTCCGCAACAAAAATAATCAGCCAGTCACAAATTCTCAATAAAGAATACTAGATATAGCTTTCCCATTCAGCTTTTAGCCTGCATAATTCACAAAAACAAGCAAAATGATGTTAATATTCTGTAATACAGACAAATGCAAGCTTTGATAAAAAACATTAATTTTTTAAATAAAAATGGAGTTCATGTATATTTTTTTCCAATAAGTTACTA